>CAYXEE010000015.1:0-16296 GCA_964463935.1 uncultured Chitinophagaceae bacterium
GCTGCAAATGGGATGCAATGTTATTGATTTAGGAATTTGTCCCACGCCGACTGTTGCGCTTGCAGTGGAAAAATTTCACGCCGCCGGAGGAATTGCAATTACCGCTTCGCACAATCCGATGATTTGGAACGGATTAAAATTTTTTGCTTCTACCGGAATGTTTTTAAATGGCGAAGAAAATAAAAAATTTTGGGAAATTGCAGAACGCGGAAATTTTCGCTACAAAGCGTGGAATGAGCAGGGAAAATTTGAACAGAATTTAAATTTTATTAATGAACATATTCAAGCAATTCTCAATCTTCCTTACATTAAGCCCGAAATAATTGCGCAGCGAAAATTAAAAATTGTGGTTGATTGCGTGAATGCTTCCGGCGGAATTATTGTTCCGAATCTTCTGCGAAAACTCGGCTGCAACGTTATTGAATTGTATTGCGATGTGAGCGGCGTGTTTCAGCATACGCCCGAACCGATTCCCGAAAATCTTTCTGACCTTTGCAATGCAGTTATTCAACACAACGCTGATCTTGGCGTTGCCATTGATCCCGACTCCGACCGTCTTGTTTTAATTACAGAGGAAGGAAAACCGTTTGTTGAAGAATACACAATTGTATCAACCACAAAATTTGTTTTAGAAGCGGAAAAAAAATTAGGCAGAACAAATCATTCCGTTGTTGTTAATCTTTCTACAACTCGCGCAGTGGAAGATATTGCAAAACAGTTTGGCGCGGTAACGCATCGCACTCCGGTCGGCGAAATAAATGTTGCAAAAAAAATGAAAGAACTCGGCTCTCTTATCGGCGGCGAAGGAAGCGGCGGCGTAATTTTACCGGAAATTCATCTGGGACGCGATGCGATTGTGGGACTCGGATTGTTTTTGCAACTGCTCGCAGAATTCGGCAAAAAAGCATCGGAACTGAAAGCGTCGCTTCCGCAATATGAAATTGTAAAAAATAAAATCGAACTCGGAACATTACTACCGGATGCAATTCTAAAAAATCTGTACGAACAATACAGCAGAACGGAAAAAACAAATTTTGAAGACGGATTGAAAATTGATTTTGCCGATTCGTGGGTGCATTTGCGAAAATCGAACACAGAACCGATTATCCGCATTATTGCCGAAGCAAGAACAAAAGAGGAAGCGGCGGCGTTAGTTGAAAAATTTCAGAATGAAATAAGTAACTAACAGATAGTTGTGGTCCATCTCTAAGATGGACTCCAACTGCGCGTAATAACTGAAGTTACGCAAAATCAAAAAAATGCTTCGACTCGGCACAAAAGCAAAGGTCATCCTGAGCAAATCCTTTGTTTTTTAAGGATAAGTCGAAGGATGACCTTACAAACTTAAGAGTGCCTCGCTCAGCATGACCATAATTGTTATTTTGCGTAACATGAGTAATAAAATAATTTGAAATTGGAACAGTAAACTTCTACATTACACTATGATACTCTGCAAAGTAATCGGCTCTATAGTTTCTACACAAAAAAATCAGACGCTGAAAGAATATAAAATTCTAATCGTTCAGCCGATTGATTTGGATGGCAATTTCATCGGGAAAGATATTCTCGCGCTCGATACGGTTGATGCCGGAGAAGGCGATACGGTGTTAATTATTCAAGAAGGCGCCGGAGCGCAGCAAATTTTAAAACGGAAAGATGTTCCCGTTCACACCGTAATAATCGCCGTTGTTGATGGAATGGATGTTGCGCTGAAAAACTGATGCCCGCACATTTCAATATTTACAATTTTCTTCTTCTTGCCGCAATTCCCGGAGTGAACAATACAAAATTGCGCAAACTGATTGAACATTTTGGAACTCCCGAAAATATTCTCTCCGCTTCTGCTCAGCAACTAACAAAAGTTGAAGGAATAAAAAAAGAACTTGCCTCTGCCATTGCACACAGCGCGCCGAATAATGAATTTGCCGACGACCAATTAAAACGCATTAACCGCGCGGAAGGTAAAATTCTAACAATGTGGGATGAACACTATCCAGCGCAGCTGAAAGAAATTTTTGATGCGCCTGTATTGTTGTTTATGCGCGGAATAATGACATCGCATGATAATTTTTCCATTTCAATTGTCGGAACGCGCAGACCTTCGGCGTATGGAATTTCTATTGCAGAAAATTTTGCAAAAGAATTTGCCGGAATGGGAATTACCGTCGTTAGCGGACTTGCGCGCGGCATTGATACGCACGCTCACAGCGGCGCATTAAAAAATGAAGGAAGAACAATTGCCGTAGTCGGCGGCGCGGTTGATAAAATTTATCCGAAAGAAAATGAAAAACTTGCGGAAAAAATTTCGCGCAGCGGCGCTCTGCTTTCTGAAATGTTTATGGGAGCAAAAGCGGAATTGTGGAGTTTCCCAAAACGGAACAGAATTATCAGCGGAATGTCGCTCGGAACAATTATTATTGAATCCGATGAAGACGGCGGCGCAATGATAACGGCAAGAACAACTATTGACCAGAACCGCGAATTATTCTGCGTTCCGGGAAATATTACCGAGCACAGAAGCGCGGGAACGAACAAACTCATTAAACTCGGAGAGGCGAAACTTGTACAATCGGTTGATGATATTTTGATTGAACTTGAAGCAAAACTAAAACCGATTTTAAAACCGAAAAAGCAAAAAATTGCGCCGCAGCTTTCGGCGTTTGAACAAAAAATTTTTGACGCGCTTTCGTTAGAGCCGATTCATATTGATGCAATTTCAGAGCAATGCGGGCTTTCTACTTCCGATGTTTTAGTGAATCTGCTGAGTTTGGAATTTAAAGGCGCAGTGCGGCAAATGGCGGGAAAAATGTTTGTGAAGATGGTGTAATTAAATAGAATGAACATTAAACGAATAACTTTACTGTAAGCCGCAAGAAATCCTCGTCATGCTAGTCCCGAATGTACCGAAGGAATCCCTAATAGACTGGATTATTCTCAGTTTTCTACGTGTAACCGCAATCTTTACGGTTGCGGGGTTGCGGGTTTCCCCTCGACCGTAAAGGTCGAGGATACGTGTAACCGCAACCTTTTCGGCTGCGGGGCTACGGCTTTCCCCTCGACCGTAAAGGTCGAGGCTACATCGTACATAAAACTATCCCTCGTATCCGCAACCTTTATGGTTGCGAGAAAAGTGTACCGCAACCTTTACGGCAGCGGGGCTACGGGTTTTCCCTCGACCGTAAAGGTCGAGGCTACATCGTACATAAAACTATCCTTCGTATCCGCAACCTTCACGGTTGCGATTGACTTTAGAGCATTTTTTCAATAAATTTTGAAAATTCAGCAGTTCATATAATTTAATATTTCAACACTATGCACTCTTATATTCCGATATTTTTAATGCTTGGCGTCGGATTTTTTCTCGGCATAACATTTCTTGTTTTGCATCGCGTTCTCGGTCCGCGCCGCCCAAATTCCGAAAAACTTTCAACATACGAAAGCGGAATGCCGCCGATAAATAATGCGCGCGAACGGTTTTCTGTAAAATATTATATGGTTGCCGTGCTTTTTATTTTGTTTGATATTGAAGTTGTCTTTATGTATCCGTGGGCGGTGAACTTTCGTGCATTAGGATTGTTTGGATATGTAGAGATGGTTCTGTTTATCGTTATTTTAGCCGTTGGATATATTTACATTTGGAAAAAAGGAGCGTTGCGATGGGATTAGAGCATGCGTTTGGCGATACCGCGCTTACAACAACAATTGATTCGGCAATTAACTGGTGCAGAAAAAATTCCGTATGGCCCATGCCGCTCGGAATTTCATGCTGTGGAATTGAAATGATGGCATTTGCAATGCCCCGCTTTGATGTTGCGCGATTCGGCGCAGAAGTGTTTCGTTTCTCGCCGCGGCAATCCGATTTACTTTTAGTCGCCGGCACTACAACATACAAAATGGCAACAGTTGTGCGAAAAATTTACGACCAAATGCCCGACCCGAAATGGGTAATTGCAATGGGCGCATGCACTTCTTCCGGCGGAATGTACAGAACCTATTCCGTTGTGCAGGGAATTGACCAATTTCTTCCGGTTGATGTGTATGTTGCGGGCTGCCCTCCCCGCCCGGATAATCTTTTAAATGCGCTTATGCTGCTGCAAGAAAAAATTCAGCGCGGAGAAAGCCGCGGAACGCCGATGACGGTTGCAGCGGAAATGGCGGAAAAACAACAATTGCTGCAAATTCAAGTTTAATAAATCTTTTTATAATAACAGTAATATGCTCACTACCGTAGTAGAAAAATTACAATCAAACTTTCCGAACAGTATTCTTGATGTTAAAGAATTCCGCAACGAAACAACAATTCACATAAAAAAAGAAGATATCGTTTCCGTTTCATTATTTTTGCGAGACGATGAAGAGTGCCAATTTAATTACTGCGCAGATATTTGCGGCGCAGATGCTTACACTCCCAAAAATCGTTTTGAAGTTATTTACAATCTTCTTTCGTTCGCACTCGGTCTTCGTATTCGCTTAAAAGTTTTTGTTGATGAAGCTGAGTTGCGCTGTCCTTCCGTTACAAGCGTATGGCAGGGAGCTGAATGGGCGGAACGCGAAACGTATGATATGATCGGCGTAACGTTTGACGGCAACACCGATATGCGAAGAATGTATATGCCGGAAGATTTTGAATATTATCCGATTCGCAAAGATTTTCCGATGATGGGAATTCCCGACTCAATTCCGCTTCCAAAAAAATAATAAGAGATTACTGCAGATACGATGAATATCAATCAAGCAATGGAAATACGGCAGCAAAAAATTCTTGCTGCATTGCAAAACAAACATACCACAGTTCAATTCGATGATGCTCTTGAAAATGAGATGATTCTCAATATGGGTCCGCAGCATCCGGCTACGCACGGCGTGCTTCGTCTGTTATTAAAACTCGACGGCGAAACTGTTGTTGCATGCGTTCCAGAACTCGGCTACTTGCACCGCGGATATGAAAAACTTGCAGAAAATGTTTCATACCACGAATTTATTCCGCACACGGACAGATTGGATTATCTTGCTCCGCTGCTGAACAACACTGCGTATGTTCTTGCGGTAGAAAAATTGCTCGGTATTGAAGCTCCTCGCCGCGCGCAGTTTATCCGCGTTATTATTTCGGAAATGGCTCGCATTTCTTCGCACTTAATTGCCGTCGGCGCGCTCGCAATGGATGTCGGCGCGTTAACGGTATTCACATGGGCGTTCAGGGAACGCGAAAAAATGTACGATGTTTTTGAACTTCTTACCGGCGCGCGATTTACAACAAGTTTCACTCGCATTGGCGGACTTGCGCACGATATGACGCCGGAAGTAAAAATAGCAGTACGGGAATTTATAGAACAGTTTCCCGAAAAGTTTGCAGAAATGATTAACATGCTCAACACCAACAGGATTTTTGTCGAGCGATTAGACGGCGTCGGCGTTATTTCAAAAGAAAAAGCAATTCAAATAGGAATGACGGGACCATGTTTGCGCGGCTCTGGCGTTGAATGGGATTTGCGCCGCAATGAACCGTATCTTGTTTATAACGAACTTGATTTTAGCGTTCCAGCTTTCCCGGACGGCGATTCTCTTTCGCGTTATTATGTTCGCGTTAATGAAGTAAAAGAAAGCGTTAAAATTATCCGTCAGTGTTTAGAAAAAATTCCTGAAGGCGCAATTCACGCAAACGAACCGAAAAAAGTTCTTCCGCGTAAAGAACAAATTTATACAAAAATGGAAGAATTGATTCACGATTTTATGCTCGTCAATTTCGGCGTTAACCCTCCGGTCGGAGAAGTGTATCACGCAGTGGAAGGTTCAAAAGGGGAACTCGGATTTTATATTCAAAGCCGCGGCGAAGGACATCCGTGGAGATTAAAAATCCGCTCTCCCTCATTCGTAAACTTGCAGGCAACGCCTATGCTTATCGAAGGAAATATGATTTCCGATGTTGTTGCTATTCTCGGAAGTCTTGATCCGGTTATGGGCGAAGCGGATAAATAACTGTAGATTAAAGCGCAGTCCGTGGAAATAACGCCGCACAAAAATATTGACGAGGCTAGCGGCAGGGAATTCAAGCTAAAAAGAGTAAACCTTTTAATGAACAATACGACATTGCCGTAAATGAGAGCAACTAAAAAAAAAATATTAACAGAAAAAGAATATCTTGCTGTTGAAAGAACCGCAGAAATAAAAAGCGAATTTTTTCAAGGAGAGATGTTTGGTTTGGCAGGCACAACAGTCCGGCATAACGCCATCGTTAATAATGTAGTCTTACGTATCGGTTCAAAACTAAAAAAAACAAATTGCTCTTTCTATACATTAGATATTAAAGTAAAAATTCAAAAATCAGGACTTTACACATACCCCGATTTTATGGCTGTATGCGGCGAACCTCAATTTATTGATGAAGAAAAAGATGTCATAATAAATCCGGTACTTATTGTTGAAGTATTGTCTCCATCAACAGAACAATATGATAGAACAACAAAATTTTCGCATTACAGAAAAATTGAAACATTAAACGAATACATTCTAATCGCTCAAGAATCTGCGCGAGTTGAACAGTTTGTAAAATTGAAAAATGAGCAGTGGGTGTACAGTGAATACAAATCTCTTTCACAATCAATTTCATTTCATTCAATTCAACAAAAATTATCATTAAATAAAATTTACAGCGGCATAGTTTTTGATAAACATACAAACGAATTACGATAATTATTTATGCTTACACAAGATAATCTTCAAAAAGTAGAATCGTTATTTAAAAGATATCCGGCAAAAAAGGCGGCGTTGCTTCCAACATTATGGATTGCACAAGACCAAGAAGGATGGATTTCAGAAGAGATGATGAAATACATCGGCGATTTGCTGGAAGTTCCGTACGCGCACGTACTTGGCGTTGTAACATTCTACACAATGTACAACAACAAGAAGCTCGGCAAATATCATATTGAAGTCTGCACTAATGTTTCGTGCATGCTTCGCGGTTCAGAAAAAATTTTAGAAACCGTAGAAAAACATTGCGGCGCTAAAATCGGCGAAACTTCCGCCGACGGAAAATTTACCGTTAGCGAAGTGGAGTGTATGGGCGCATGCGGCGGCGCGCCGATGTTTGCAATCGGCGAAGAATATTATGAAAATCTTACGCCGGAAAAAACAGAACAATTATTATCAAGTTTAAAATAAAAAATATTTGCCAAATTTTAGAAACTTGGCAAATATTGAGACTTAATTATGGAAAAATATATTCTCCCTGAAATACCGAATCTTCACCGCATAGACGCGTACGAACAAAACGGCGGTTACTCCGCGCTTCGCAAAGCGCTTCAATTGAAACCGGAAGATATTATTGAAGAAGTTAAAAAATCCGGTTTGCGCGGACGCGGCGGCGCATGTTTTCCAACGGGATTGAAATGGTCCTTTATGCCGAAAGGAAACGAGCGCACAAAATATCTTTGCATTAACGGAGACGAATCTGAACCGGGAACATTTAAAGATAGAATGATTTTTGAATTCAATCCGCACTTAATGATTGAAGGAATTCTTATCGGCTGTTACGCAATGGGAATTACCACCGCGTACATTTACATTCGCGGCGAATACCGCAAATGGATAACAATGGTTGACAAAGCTCTTGCCGATGCGTATGCAAAAGGATATATCGGGGAAAATATTCTTAACTCCGGTTTCTCAACAAATATTTACACGCACTCCGGCGCAGGCGCATATATCTGCGGCGAAGAATCTGCATTAATGAATTCCATTGAAGGCGATCGCGGCTATCCGCGCGTTAAGCCGCCGTTTCCTGCAAGCCGCGGCGTTTTCGGAATGCCGACAACAATCAATAATGTGGAAACCATGGCGAATGTTCCGCTTATTATAGACAAAGGAGCAGAATGGTATTCAAAAATCGGCGCGCCAAAACATCCCGGTCCAATTCTTGTCGGCATCAGCGGACACGTAAATACGCCCGGCGTGTATGAAGTTCCAACCGGAGTTCCGCTTCTTACGCTCATTAATGAATACGCCGGCGGAGTTCCAAACAATAAAAAAATTAAAGCTGTCATTCCCGGCGGATCTTCAACAATGGTACTTCGCGGTGAAAATCTTGAAGACGTGTGCATGGATGCCGATTCATTGAAAGCGGCCGGCTCTTCCGTCGGAACGGCGGGATTGATGGTAATGGATGAAGATACAGATTTAATAAAAGTTATTACGCGCATTACGCATTTTTATCATCACGAATCTTGCGGACAATGCACTCCCTGCCGCGAAGGAACGGGTTGGTTAGAAAAAATGCTTCGCCGTTTTGAACATAGCGAAGCGCGCGCCGAAGATATTGATTTGCTGGAAGATGTTGCAAACAATATTGAAGGGAACACAATCTGCGCGCTCGGCGATGCGGCGGCGTGGCCTGTGCAGAGTTTTGTTCGGCGTTTCCGTGAAGAATTTGAAAAGCGCGTTAAAAAATCTGAAACTGCGGCGGCGTAACCGCCACTTTATAAAAATGCCGATTGGTTTTTCCATCGGCTTTTTTATTTTACGAAAAATTTTTTCCGGGATTTTATTCTGAATAAAAATTTATTACAATTCTTCATTTTATCTTTTCTACTTCAATGGAATTTCCTTTCTGCTCAGCAGCGCCCTATTGAAGTTGAACATCCAACGATACTGGACGAAGGCGATGCCGTTGCAAAATTCGGATTTGCTCATTTCCGCAGTCAATCATTCCCTCTTTCAGGTATTGAAGGAAATTTAACAAAAGTTGGAATACTTTTTTTCGGATTTTCATTTGAAGAAAATGTAGAATTACAATGCGAAGGCACACTGCTTGATTATCTATATGTAACTAACCGCCGCGCTGCTTTTAACAGCGCAATCGCTTCAACAAAAAATAGAATCGGCGATATCGGCGATTTTACATTTTGGACAAAAGTAAAAATACTTAACGAATATTCTCACGGAATTTCCTATGCAATTCGAATCGGCGCGCAGCTTCCCAACGCCAGCAACGAATCCGGCCTGGGCGTCGACGAAATGAATTTTTACTCGTCGTTTCTTTTTCAAAAACATTTCGCCGGCGTTTGGACCTTGAATCTTGGTCTTGCAATTCTCGGCGATCCGGCGCAGTTCAGTTCGCAGCACGATATGATGATTTACGCCGCCGAATATTTTCTTCCCGTAACGTACGACGCCGCATTTATTCTTCAAACCGCCGGAAGATTTGGTCACGAAGGAACGGGCATCTATCGCTTAGCAAATGCAAAAATTGGTTTTGAAAAATATTTCGGCAAACTTTCGTTTCGCTGTTTCGGAATTTCAAATTTTTCGCCGTCCGATAATTCCAATGGAATTGAAATCAGCGCCGGCTACCAACTGCATATTTTTTCTCCACACAAATAGAAAACTGTATGACAATAAAACCTAAAGCTCTGCACAAAGGGGATGTTATCGGAATCATAGCGCCGGCAAGTGCGCCGACTTTATCCGAAAAAATTACTAAAGCCGCAGAATATCTTGAACGGCTCGGCTACCGCGTAAAACTTGGAACAAATGTTAACGCGCTTCGCGGTTTTCTTGCAGGCGCAGACCAGCAGCGCGCAGACGATATTCACGAAATGTTTGCAGATAAAAATGTGAAAGCAATAATTTCTGTGCGAGGCGGTTACGGTACCTATCGCCTTCTTCCTCTTCTCAATTACGGATTGATTAAACAAAATCCAAAAATTCTTGTCGGCTATAGCGATATTACAGCGTTGCAGCTTGCAATCTATAAAAAAACAGGACTCGTTACTTTTTCCGGTCCAATGGCGGGCGTAGAAATGTGGAACGGAATTGATCCGTTTACCGAAGAGCATTTTTGGCAAACGGTTACTTCAACTAAAAAAATCGGCGAAATTAAAAATCCGGACTCTAAAAAATTAACAACGCTCGTTAAGGGAAATGCAAGCGGTATTCTTCTCGGCGGTAATCTTTCTCTTATTTGCGGAATAATGGGAACGCAATACGTTCCTTCATTTAAAAATTCCCTTCTTTTTTTTGAAGAAATAGACGAAGATGTAACGCGGTTCGATAGAATGGTAAATCATCTGCGCATTTCAAAAGTTTTTTCAGAAACAAATGGAATCATTATCGGAGAATTAACCGACGTTAAACCGTCTGACGCATCGAAGCCGCATCTTACAGTTGAAGAAATTTTGCAAGATTATTTGCTTCCGCTCAATAAGCCGGCGGTCGGCGGACTTGTTTACGGACATATTCCGCGCAAAGTTACTATGCCGATTGGAATTCGCGCGCGTCTTAACGCTTCTAACGGTACCATAACTCTCAGCGAATCTGCTGTTCGTTAATGAGCGAGCAAAAATTTAAAAAATCTTATTTTTTACGCTAAAATTCAGCAATTTTTATTGACAAAGCATTCATAGTTCCGTAATTTTGTAAGTATTTTTTTTGAAAAGCAAAAAAATATGGTTGTTAAGTGTTGAACATAGCGGTATTCGCATCTGGTCGCGGTTCAAATTTCGAATCGCTTCATCGCGCAATTCTTGAACAAAGCATTCCTGCACGCATCGTTGTCGTCATCAGCAACAATTCTCAGGCAGGCGCGTTATCAATCGCGCGTTCGTTTAACATTCCGGCTTTCCATATCAGCCAAAAACAATTTTCAGACGAAAAATTATTCGCCGAAAATATTTTGCGCGTTTTGCAGCAGCACGAAGTACATTTTATTGTGCTTGCCGGTTATATGAAAAAATTGCAGACGGAAATAATTTCTGCGTATAAAAATAAAATTATCAATATTCATCCGGCGCTGCTTCCAAAATTCGGCGGCGAAGGAATGTACGGTCGGTTTGTTCACGAAGCGGTGATTGCTTCAAAGGAAAAATATTCCGGCGCTACGGTGCATCTAGTTAGTGAAGAATATGATTGCGGCGCAATTGTTCTGCAAGATTCGATTGAAGTGGAAGAAAATGATACTTCTGAAACTTTAGCTCGTAAAGTTTTAACAATAGAACACGCGCTGCTTCCGAAAGCGGTCCGTTTTTTTGCCGAAAATAAAATTGTTGTTGAAAATAACGTCGTTAGATTTGTATAAGAGAGGATTCTAAAATTTGTTGAGCATAAAACGCGCGTTACTCAGCGTTTCAGATAAAAGCGGAATTGTAGATTTTGCTTCCGCTCTTCGCTCGTTAGGCGTAGAAATTATTTCCACCGGCGGAACGTACTCGTTATTAACTTCGCATAATATTCCCGCAAAACAAATTTCTGAAATTACCGGCTTCCCCGAAATTTTGGACGGAAGAGTAAAAACTCTTCATCCTGTTGTTCACGCCGGACTTCTTGCCGTGTTGGATAATCCTGAACATAGAAAGCAATTGAAAGAGCATAACATCCAGCCGATAGATTTAGTGGTCGTCAACTTATATCCGTTTGAAGAAACTATCGCAAAACAAAATGTTCATCTTGAAGAAGCGATAGAAAATATTGATATCGGCGGACCGACAATGCTGCGCTCCGCCGCAAAAAATTACCGTTTCACCGCCGTCATTGTAAACAGCAATCGCTACGAAAGTTTTCTGAAGGAATTACAAACAAACAACTGCTCTGTTAGCGAAGAAACATGTTTTCAACTTGCAAAAGAAGTATTTCAGCATACCTCGCATTATGATTCTATGATTGCAGAATATTTGCGCGGCTCGGAAAAAGAATCCGCGCTCAATTCGCAAACATTTACAATTTCTCTTCGCAAGCAATTTGATTTGCGGTATGGAGAAAATCCGCATCAGCAGGCGGCGTTATTTGGCTCGTACGATAAATCATTTAAAAAACTTCACGGCAAAGAACTTTCCTTTAACAATATTATTGATGCAAACGCCGCCGTAAATCTTGTTGCAGAATTTGATGAGCCGACTGTCGTAATTATTAAGCATACAAATCCATGCGGAGTCGGCAGTGCGGAAACATTGGAAGCGGCGTACCGTAAAGCATTTGCAACAGATACTAAAGCTCCGTTCGGCGGAATTATTGCCGTTAATCGCCCGCTGGATATGAAAGCGGCGGAAGCTATGAATGAAATTTTTACTGAAATAATTCTCGCGCCTTCTTTTGAAACCGGCGTTCTTGAATTTTTAATGAAAAAGAGAGACCGCCGCATTGTACAAATTCTCAATCTTGGCGAAACTGCGGCATTCGATATTCGTTCAGTTGTTGGCGGGCTTCTTGTTCAAACTTCGGATACGAAAAAAATTACACAAGACGAGCTTCGCGTTGTAACAAAACGAACGCCGACGGAAAACGAAATGCGCGCAATGCTATTTGCATGGAAAGTATGTAAACATGTAAAATCGAATGCAATTGTCTATTGCGCAGAAGATCGCACGCTTGCAGTCGGCGCAGGTCAAATGTCGCGCGTAGATTCTTCAAAAATTGCCGTTTGGAAATCAAACGAGAGCAACTTATCTTTACAAGGAAGCGTTGTAGCTTCCGATGCATTCTTTCCGTTTGCAGACGGCTTGCGGGAAGCAATCAGCGCAGGAGCAACGGCGGTAATTCAACCGGGCGGATCTATTCGAGATGAAGAAGTAATTACCGCCGCAAATGAAAATAATATTGCAATGGTATTCACTGGAATTCGTCACTTTAAACATTAAAATTTTTTATGGGCATTTTTGATTTTTTCTCCGCTGACCTTGCCATTGATCTTGGCACAGCAAACACACTTATCTATATGAAAAGCAAAGGAATTGTTCTGAACGAACCTTCCATTGTTGCATTTGATAGAAACACAAAACGCATTGTTGCTATAGGCAATGAAGCGCGCGAAATGCTCGGCAGAACGCACCGCGACATTCGTACTATTCGTCCGATGCGCGACGGCGTTATTGCAGATTTTGAAATTGCCGAAGGAATGCTTCGGGAGTTTATTAAAAAACTTCACGTCAATTGGATTCCTAGCCGAAGAATTGTTGTCTGCGTTCCAAGCGGCGTTACAGAAGTTGAAAAACGCGCAGTACGCGATTCCGCTGAACACGCCGGCGCGAAAGAAGTGTATCTTATTGCAGAACCGATGGCGGCGGCAATCGGTATCGGACTTGATGTCGAATCTCCCGTTGGAAATATGATTGTTGATATCGGCGGCGGAACAACGGAAATTGCTGTTATTGCGCTTTCAGGATTGGTAAATGAAGAATCTATCCGCATCGCCGGCGATGAAATGAATTCCGCAATTATTCAATTCTTTAAAAAAAATCACAACATTCTCATCGGCGAACGAACTGCAGAAGCGATTAAATGCGAAGTCGGTTCCGTTATGCCGTTGAAAGAAGAAGTTACCATTCAAGTAAAAGGACGCGACCTTGTTAATGGAATTCCAAAAACAACCGAAGCAAGCTCCGTTGAAATCCGCAAAGCGTTAAATGAATCCGTTCAACAGGTTGTTGATGCGGTAAAAAGAACGTTGGAACGAACGCCGCCCGAACTTGCATCCGATATTTTAGATAGAGGAATTATGCTTTCCGGCGGAGGCGCATTATTAAAAGGTCTCGATGAGCGTTTGCGCTTAGAAACATCGCTTCCCGTTCACGTTGCGGAAGATCCGCTTACTGCAGTTGTTCGCGGAACAGGAAAAGTTTTGGAAAACCTTGAACAATATCAAAAAGTTTTGCTTACTAGCCGCCGTTATTAAAAATTTAAGAATTAAATAATTACGTAAATGCTTCAGCGCGCATATTTTTATTTGCTGCAATTTAAAGAATACTTTGTTTTTGCATTTCTTTTTGCTGTTTCCATAACGCTGATGGCGTTTAACGATAATACGCAAATTCGTTATATTCGTTCTCTTACGGTCGGCGTTCTCGGCTTTGTTCAGGAATCAATTTCTTTTATCCCAAATATCTCCGCGTTGAAAGATGAAAATGAACTCCTTCGCCGCGTTAATGTTAATCTTGCAGATGAAGTCAGCCAGCTGCGCGAAGCAAAATTAGAAAATATGCGCCTTCGAACTCTGCTATCGCTGAAAGAAAATTCTCCATTCAAAATAACTCCCGGAAAAATTGTTGCAAAAAATCTTAATCTGCTTCGCAATACAATCACAATCAATGCCGGAACTGCGCAGGGAATTCAAATCGGAAATCCGATTATCAGCGGCGAAGGCGTAGTTGGAAGAGTTGTTGCGGCGAGCGCAAAGTACAGTATTGCTCAGATTATCTTAAATGTAGATTTTCGCGCAAGCGCAAAAATACAGCGCAGCCGCGTTGATGGAATAATTGCCTGGGACGGGCATACTCTTCTGCTGAAAAACGTAGTAAAATCAATGGATGTTAAAATCGGCGATGCGGTCATCACTTCCGAATACAGCAACGCATTTCCAGCCGGATATAAAATAGGAATTGTCGGCGCGGTAGAAGATATTCAGAACAGTTTATTTAAACGCGTAGAACTATTGCCTGCCGTAAATCTTACGCAAACAGAAGAAGTTTTTGCTTTAGATTATGTTCCAAGTTTAGAACGAATGTCGCTGGAACCGCAAAAAATGAAATAACTACTGCAGATTTTTCTTTCGTAAAAAGTTTAATACGCGCTGCATATCGTCGGGAATTTCGCTTTCAAATCTCGCCATTTCTTTTCGTATCGGATGAACAAAGCCGAGTTTTTTTGCATGCAGCGCCTGACGCGAAAGCATTTCCAATAAATTGTTTACTTCCGCCTTTTTCTTTCCTTCAATTCCTCCGGCAACAATTTCTCTTCCGCCGTATGTTTCATCGCCGAACACCGGATGATGAATGTGCGCCATGTGAACTCTAATTTGGTGCGTTCTGCCTGTGCGAAGATGCAGGCGAATAAAAGAAAGATAGTCAAATTCTTCAATCACTTCATAATCCGTTACCGCATTCTTTCCCTCTGCAACAACAGTAACTTTTCTTCTATCGCTTTTACTGCGACCGAGCGGCGCATCAATTGTTCCGCGCGGATGTTTAAATTTTCCCCAAACAATTGCGTTGTATTCGCGCTCTGTAGTTTTTGCCGCAAATTGCTTTGCAAGTTTAGCGTGAGTATTTTCATCTTTTGCAATAACCAGCAGACCGCTTGTATCTTTATCTAAGCGATGAACAATTCCCGGACGCACAAATTCGGATTCATCTTCTTTTGAATGAAGCTGCGACAAGGTTTGCGAATGATGAAGCAACGCATTTACAAGCGTTCCGGAATAATTTTTATACGCCGGATGCGTTACCATTCCCGGCGGCTTATTAACAACAATAAGAAATTCATCTTCGTACACAATAGTAAGTGGAATTTTTTCCGCTTTAATTTCCGGCGGATCGGGACGATTAAGTTCAACGGTAATAATGTCGTTCGGGGAAATAGAATAGCTCGGTTTTACTTGCGCGCCATTAACAAGAACTTCGCCGATTTTTATTGCTTCTTGAACTTTAGTCCGCGTTGCATTTTCAATGTGGTTTGTAAGATAAATATCCAGCCGCTCTTTACTTTGTCCGGCTGGAATACAAATTTCGATATGATTTTTCATCGCAGAAGCGAGAGCGATTATTGAGAAGCGGCAGAAGATTCCGCTGAAGTTCCAGAATGTTCGTTGGCGTCGCCTGATTTTCGTTCAATTTCTTTTACAAACGAGCGGTGAAAAAGAAACATAATTAAAACGCCGATTGTTACGGCAGAATCTGCAACATTAAAAATCCAAAAGCGCGAAAGATGAAAACTGCCGAGAGAAATATTGATAAAATCTACATCAATAAAATCCACCACTTTCCCGTAAAACAGCGCGCCTTCGCCGTACAGTACGCCGTAAAATGTTCGGTCAATTAAATTTCCTATTGCGCCGCCAAGGATAAAAGCAAGCGATAAACGAAATAATAATTTTTCATTCCGCATCATATATAAATAAATTAAAATCCCGATGCTTGCGGCAATGGAAAACAGCGTAAGAAAAATTTTTCCTCCGAATTCTATTCCAAATGCCATTCCGGGATTTTCAATAAATGTAATTCGCAAAAAATCTCCCAGCACGGGCTTCGATTGACCAAGAAACATTCCCTGTATAGCAATTCCTAAAAAAGGAATTTCAATTCCTTTAATAAGAAATTTAGTAATTTGGTCGGCAATTACAATCAACAGCGTAATGTATAATACCTTCACTATGGTTCCTTCTTCGGCTTAAAATCCTTGTTTTAAATTCTTGCACTCAACGCACAATTGAGCGTGCGGTACGGCTTCCAATCGTTCTTTAGGAATAAGCGGACAGGTTTTGCATAAATGTTTCGGCGATTCTACACAATCTAAACATATCCCGTATGTTCCTTT
>CAYXEE010000016.1:0-10416 GCA_964463935.1 uncultured Chitinophagaceae bacterium
GCATCCATTCAATAGATTCCCGCTAAAAACACGCGGGAATGACGGTTGTTTTTTCAAATCTGCGTAACTTCAGTTATTTAGAAACAATTTTGTAATTCGAAAATCTGATAATTTGATAATTAAAGATATAAATATTCCCTTAGCAGAACGCGTTCGTCCTCAAACTCTGGATGAGTTTATCGGTCAGCAGCACTTGCTCGCTTCCGGCAAACCGCTTCGCATTATGGTAGAAAAAGACGAAGCCCGTTCTTTTATTTTGTGGGGACCGCCCGGCGTTGGAAAAACAACGCTTGCAAGAATTATTGCAAATCAAACAAAATCGGAATTTTTTGCAATGAATGCCGTTTCTTCCGGCGTAAAAGATGTGCGCGAAGTTATTTCGCAAGCGGAAGAATTTAAGAAAATACAAAAGCGTACAATTTTATTTATAGATGAAATTCATCGCTTCAATAAAGCGCAGCAAGATGCGCTGCTTCATTCCGTCGAATCGGGAATTCTTACGCTTATCGGCGCAACAACGGAAAATCCATCGTTTGAAGTTATTTCGCCGCTGCTTTCTCGTATGAGAGTTTTTGTGATGGACGCTCTCGGAAAAAATGAATTGCTGCAATTGTATCAACAAGCGTTAAAAAAAGACAGCGTTGTGAATAAAGAAACAATTTCTATAGAAGATGAAGATTATTTTTTTCTTCTTTCCGGCGGCGATGCGAGAAAATTATTAAACGGACTTGAGATAGCGTTTCAGTTGGTAGAGCCGAACGAAAACGGATTGCGTGTTGTTGCAAAAAAAGATTTGGAAGAAGCGTTTCAGCGGAAATATTCTCTCTATGATAAAAAAGGAGAACAACATTACGATATTATTTCCGCATTTATAAAAAGTATGCGGGGAAGCGATCCCGACGGCGCAGTCTATTGGTTAGCGAGAATGTTGGAAGGAGGCGAAGATCCGAAATTTATTGCGCGCAGAATGATCATTCTTGCTTCGGAAGATATCGGAAATGCCGATCCGGTTGCGCTGATGATTGCAACGGATGGATTTACCGCGGTTGATTACGTCGGAATGCCGGAAGCAAGAATTATTTTATCCAACGTTGCAACGTATCTTGCAAGCGCGCCGAAAAGCAACGCATCGTATGTCGCAATTTCCGGCGCAATGGATGAAGTGAGACGCTTGCCGAATCTTCCGGTTCCGCTGCATTTGCGCAATGCGCCGACAAAGTTAATGAAAGATTTGAATTACGGAAAAGAATACAAATATTCTCACGATTATGAAAATAATTTTTCAGAACAGCAATATTTACCGGACCAGATTATCAATAGAGTTTATTATTATCCGACTGAAAATGGACGCGAAAAGCAGATTAAAGAACGATTACAGTTTTTGTGGAAAAAAAAATATAAATAACGGGAGTGTGTATGGGAATTTCTGAACCAAAAGATAAATATACAATTGTCGTTTACGGCGATTCGATTTCTCGCGGAATTATTTTTGACGATATACAGCGAAAGCACGCGTTGTTGTTGGAAAATTTTCCGAATATTGTTCGAGAAAAAATTAAAGCAATTATTCATAACGCTGCAAAATTCGGCAGTACTCTTGGAGAAGGATTACAGCGATTGCAAAACGATGTTCTAAAAAGAAATCCCGACATTGTTTTGATAGAGTTCGGCGGAAATGATTGTGATTTTAAGTGGGATCAAATTGCAGAAAATCCTGCTGGAGAATTTCAACCCAATACGGATTGTTCGTTATTTTCAGCAATGCTGAAAGAACTTGTACAAAAACTCAGCGCCATGGATATTGTTCCCGTCCTTGTTACGCTGCCGCCGCTCGATCCGGAACGATATTTTAATTGGATCAGCCGCAACAGCGACGATGCAAAACAAAATATTCTGAAATGGATGGGAAGCGTATCAAAAATTTATTCATGGCAGGAACGGTACAATGCGGCAATTCTTCGCGTTGCGGAGCAAACAAAAACGCGAATCATTGATATTCGTTCCGCCTTTCTTGAATCTATTGATTACACAAAATATTTATGCGATGACGGAATTCATCCGAACAAAGAAGGACATCGGTTAATTGCCGATAAAATTTTAGAATACATTAAACTAAATTATGTTCCGCTGTTAAATACTACAGCGTAATTTTTATTCACTTAAACTACTTTTACAATTATGGCGCTACAACTGGGAATCGGCGTTGACCTTGGCGGTACAACAGTAAAAACAGGACTTATTAACAGTGAAGGAAAAATTCTTGCACAATCGAAATTGCCTGCGCGCGCAGATGAAAATCCGCAAGCGGTGATTGAGCAAATTGTACAATCAATTCACGAAGTGCTTCCCGCGGCTAATGGAAATCAAATTTCCGGAATTGGAATTGCTTCGCCCGGACTTATTCAAAATCCCGGCGGAATTGTAAAGAGTCCGCCGAATATGAAAAATTGGGATGTGATTCCGCTTGCCGATGAAATAGCAAAAGTATTTAACGCGCGCGTTGATGTTGATAACGATGCAAATGTTGCCGCCGTTGCTGAAGCAAAATTCGGCGCCGGAAAAAATTTCCCAAATTTTCTTTTTATTATTTGGGGAACGGGAGTCGGCGGCGGTATTATTATGAACAATCAAATTTACCGTGGACCAAGCGGCGGAGCAGGAGAAATCGGACATATTTCTATAGATCATAACGGGTTGTTGTGCAATTGCGGTACGCGCGGATGCGTTGAAGCATACATTGGTCAAAAATATTTATCCAAACGAACAATTGAAAAATTGCAGACGAATCCGAATTCAAAAATTTTGGAATTGGTCGGCGGCGATGTACATAAAATTGAGCCGGTGTATATTTCCAAAGCGGCGGAAGCGGGAGATGCGCTTGCAAACGAAATTCTTGTTGAAGCCGGAACGCTTCTCGGCGTTATGATTGGAGGAGTGATGAACACGCTTGATTTTCGCGTAACGGTTATCGGCGGCGGAGTTTCTGCCGTCGGCGATTTTGTGTATAATGCAATTCATCAATCAACGTTACAATTTGTTCAAAAACCTTTGCGCGAAGGAATTAAAATTGTCCGCGCGCAGCTTGGAAACGATGCCGGAATGTTAGGTGCTGCGGGACTTGTTCTCTAAAATTCACACATTGAAGTTTCAACATACCATACAACCGCTTAATACAATTTTTTGTATTGCGTGGTTGCTGTTTTGTTTTTCCGAAATTTCTTTTTCTCAAACTTCTGATTCGCTGAATATCTTAAACGATTCTCTTTCCGTGCAGCAAGATACTGTAAAAAGCGGCGGCATTGATTCCGTAGTTACGTACGCATCTGCCGATTCTATTGTATTTACGTTTACTGATAAGCAGATGCATTTGTTCGGCAAAGGCGATGTTCGATATAAAGATTTATCGTTAAAATCCGAACGCATAAATGTAAATTGGAATACAAATAATCTTGAAGCTGTGGGCGTTTTAGATACGACAAAACTGTGGCAAACGGATTCGCTGAAAAAGCGTTATACCGGAACTCCGGTGATGATTGAAGGTTCTGATACGTATGAAGGATGGAAAATTACGTACAATTTTAAATCGCAAAAAGGAAGAGTTACACTCGGCGAAACAGCAATGGAACAGGGATTTTATTACGGCGAACAAATAAAAAAAGTTGACCGCGATATGATGTTTATTTCTAACGGAATGTTTACAACATGCGAAAACGGACATCCCCATTTTTATTTTTTTACGCCGGAAATGCGAATGACGGTACGCGATAAAATAGTTGCGCGTCCCATTTATATGTATATCTCCGATGTTCCTATATTTGCGCTGCCGTTCGGCGTTTTTCCAAGTCAAGGGGGAAGACGTTCGGGAATTATTGCGCCGGCATATTCAGACCGAGGCAGACAAGGAACCGGACTTGAGCATTTCGGTTATTACGAAGCGATAAACGATTATATGGATTTTTCTCTTGTCGGCGATTGGTTTACAAGCGGAACGTGGCGCGCTTCGCCGACATTTCGTTATGCAAAACGGTACGATTTTACCGGAGCGCTTTCCGGCTATTACCGCAAAACAATTGAAAACGAGCCGCGCGATTTTGACCGCGTTGAGCAATCGGATTATCTTGCAACAATTGTTCACAATCAAGTTTTTAATCCCACAACACGGTTAGATGTAAATTTTTCTTTTGCAAGTTCAGAATCGTACCGCCGTTCATACACACAAAGTGAATATTTAAATCAATACATTACCTCAAATGCAACATTCACAAAATCGTGGGAAGGAACCGGAAACAGTATGACGGCGAATATCAGCCGCTCGCAAGATTTGCGATTGGGAAATATTGACGCCACGCTTCCATCTATTTCGTTTTCAACAAGTCAGGCGTATCCTTTTAGAAGAACGCTTCCGAAAGGCGCATCAATTTCAAGCGATAGTTATTCGTGGTACGAAATGATCGGCTTTTCATACAGCGCAAATGCTCTTCGCCGTGAAAGTAAAACCCGCCCGACCGATTCGAGCAAATTTACATTGTACGAGCGCGAAGGAATTAATCACAGTCCGAATATAACATTTACGCCGCCGAAACTGGGGTATTTTTCCGTGTCGCCGTATTTTAGCTATAACGAAAAATGGTACAACCGTTATTCTGCAATCGGAGGATACGACGCGCTCGGCAATCCGATTGCGGTGGATAAAAAAGGATTTGAAGCGGTGCGAACATTTAGCGCCGGATTAAATGGTTCGACAAAATTTTACGGCATATTAAATTCGCCGATTCCGGGAATAGCCGGTTTTCGACATACTGTTTCACCTGTAATAAATTACAATTACACGCCGGATTTTTCTGAAAAAAAATGGGGCTATTATACGCGCTACACGGATGTGTTTGGACGCGAACAAAAATTCAATCGCTTTCAAAAAGAAATTTTCGGCGGCGCGCCTGCCGGCGAGCAGCAAGCAATTAATTTGCGCGTTGGAAATTTGTTTGAAATGAAAACAGCGGCAAAAGATTCAACGCAAAAAGAACAAAAATATCAACTAATGAATATTGACGGTGGAATTGGATATAATTTTGTCGCTGATAGTTTGAAACTTTCTGCGTTAGATGTTGGTTATAGAACAGACATTGCTTCAATAGTAAATGTGAGCGGAAGCGCCCGCTATAATTTTTATGAATTTGACCAAAAGGCAAACACGCGCGTTAATCGCTTTTTGTTGGAACAAGGGAAAGGAATTGCGCAGCTGACAAGTTTTTCCATCAATGTTTCAACATCCTTCAGCGGCGAACGAAAACAAGCGACGACTCAACAGCAAGTTGCCGATAGCTCGCGCGCGGCAGACCAGCAGAGAAACAGACAAAGCGGCTACCAAAGTATTTATCAAGATGAAATACCGGATTTCAGTATTCCGTGGAATATTTCTTTCAATTTCAGTTTCTCGCAAAACCAAGAAAATCCAAAAGTAAAATATCGCAGCGCAAATCTCAGCGCAAATCTCGGTTTTAATCTTACAGAAAATTGGAAATTTACCGCCAACGCAAGTTACGATGTTGTATCAAAACAATTAGCCGCGCCAAGCGTAAATATTTACCGCGATTTACACTGCTGGGAAATGAATTTTAACTGGGTGCCGCTCGGTTCGTATTCCGGCTACAGATTTGAAATTCGCGTGAAAGCTCCGCAGCTTCAAGATATAAAAGTAACAAAACAAAATAGAAATTCGTGGTGATGAATCCCGAAAAAAAATCAAATAGATTAGCTTACGAAAAATCTCCGTATCTGCTTCAACATGCATATAATCCGGTTGAGTGGTATCCGTGGGACGCCGAAGCATTTGAAAAAGCGAAGAACGAAAATAAACCGATTTTCCTTTCTATCGGATATTCCACGTGTCATTGGTGCCACGTAATGGAGCGCGAGTCGTTTGAAAATGAACATATTGCAGAATTGATGAATAAAAATTTTATCAACATAAAAGTTGATCGCGAAGAGCGTCCCGATGTTGATAAAATTTATATGTCCGCAGTACAAACAATGATGGGGAGCGGCGGCTGGCCTCTTTCTGTTTTTCTTACGCCGGATTTGAAACCATTTTACGGCGGAACATATTTTCCCCCGCGCGATGCGCACGGACGTCCCGGCTTTCCAACGGTATTGCAAAAAATTTCTGAAGTGTGGAGCAATGAAAAAGAAGATGTAATTAATTCCGGCGAAGAATTGCTGCAAGCAATCAGCCATCGCCACGCAATTGATTCCCGCTATACAATAATTGACGATGCGATTCTAAAACGAACGTACCATCAAATTGCCGCCGGTTATGATTTAAAATTTGCAGGATTTGGAAGCGGTCCAAAGTTTCCTCGTCCCGTAGTATTAAATTTTCTTTTCCGCTACTATTATCGTACAAAAGAAAATGAAGCATTGAAAATGGCATTGACAACGCTGATGGCAATGGCAAGCGGCGGAATGATTGATCATCTTGGCGGCGGATTTCACCGCTATTCAGTTGATGGTCAGTGGCGCGTGCCGCATTTTGAAAAAATGCTGTACGACCAAGCGCAGCTAATTCATTCGTATGTAGATGCGTATCAAATTACCGGCGATAAATTTTTTGCAACCGTTGCAAAAGAAACATGCGATTATGCGCTGCGCGATATGAGTTCGCCAAACGGCGGATTTTATTCTGCGGAAGATGCCGATAGTTTTGAAAATGAAAATTCCCCGCATAAAAAAGAAGGAGCATTTTATGTTTGGGAAAAACCGGAAATAGAAAAAATTCTTACGGAAGAAGAAGCAAAAATATTTTGTTATTATTATTCCGTTGAAGAAAAAGGGAATGTGCGCTCCGATCCGCATAACGAATTTTCTAACAAAAATATTTTATTTGCTCCGTTTACTGTAGAAGAAACAGCAAAAGAATTTTCACTTCCAATTGAAACAACAGAAGGTCTTCTTTTTTCTGCAAAGAAAAAATTATTGAATCGCCGCGTCAGCCGTCCGCGTCCTTTATGCGATGATAAAATTCTTGCCGGGTGGAATGGATTGATGATCGGCGCGCTTTCCCGCGCCGCGCGCGTGTTACGCTGCGAGCAGTACGGTAATATTGCAGTACATTCTGCGCAGTTTGTAATGCGCGAATTATATAATTCGAAAGAACAAACATTGCTGCGTCGCTTTAGAAACGGCGAAGCAAAATTCGAGGCGCATCTTGACGATTATGCGTTTATGATTAACGGATTGCTGGAACTGCACAGAACAACATTCGATGTTCAATGGCTGAAATTTGCGGTTGAACTGCAAGGAACGCAGACAAGATTATTTTGGGATTCTTCTGAAGGCGGTTTTTTTGATTTTTCCGGCAGCGATAAATCAATTCTTGTTAGAACAAAAGAAGCATACGACGGCGCAGAACCTTCGGGAAATGCTGTAGCAATAAGTAATCTTTTGCAATTGTATTTTCTTACGGAGGAAAACTCTTTTAAAAGAGATGCCGAACAAACATTGAAATATTTTTGCGCGCTTATAGAACAAACTCCTCAAGTTGCGCCGCAAATAATGTGCGGGGCGGCGCTCTTTATTCTTCCGCCGGAACATCTCGTTTTAGTGATAGAGAAAAACAACGAAGAAATACAGCAATATTTAGAGATTATTGAGCGGCGCTTTTTACCATTTCTTAATATTTTAGTAAAAAAAGAAGATACTTCTGAAAATTTTACGCCATTTTTGCAAGTTTTGAAAAGAATAGATAATAAAGTTACTGCATATCTGTGCAGGAATTTTACGTGCGAAATGCCAATAACAAATCCGAAGGAACTTGTCAAGAAATTCAATTAAAAGATATACAATACAAAAATATTTAAAAAATTTTTTATTGCAACTTGAGTAGTATCTCTTTATTTTTAGTATACTAAGGTGGTAACGAGGAATTGCAGCGTTAATGAATAAGTAAGGAATTTGTAATGAGTATAAAATCTTCTACACTTGATGACGGTAAAGTCGTCATTCTTGAACCAAAAGGATCGTTGGTGGGCGGGGCAGAAACAGATGAAATAAAATTAAAAGTTGCGTCGCTAATTGAACAAGGGAACAGAAAACTTTTAATTGATCTTGCCGATGTAACATATCTCAATTCTTCCGCAATAGGCGTATTAGTTTCAGCGCATACATCGTATCTAAACAGACAGGGGAAAATTGTGTTGTGTAATGTAAACAAAGGCATATCAAATATTTTTCTTGTTACCAAATTATCTACAATTTTTAATGTTGTAGATAAGCGTGAAGACGCAATTTATGAGTTAGCAAAATAAATAAACTATAAACCATTATCTTTAAATTAAAGGAGTATTGTTATGAAAGGATTAAACCTAATTATTATTGGTGGAGCCACTATCCTTGGCTATTTGATTTTCGAATTTTTAATGCCGCAGTTTGTGAAAGATGGCGGATACCTTGTAATAGGTCTTATAGCTCTTTCAATAATGGTGGTAACGTATGTATTTGAACGTTCCTTCTCGTTGAAAAAAGCAGGCGGAAAAAATCCTCTTCCAAAGTTTTTACAAACGCTTGTAAAAAATGTAAATGAAAATGATATTCAATCTGCAATTACAACATGCGATACACAGCGCGGTTCGCTTGCCAACATTGTTAAAACCGGTTTGCTTCGCTACCAAGAACTTATGACAAAAAAAGATTTGACCAAGAAAGAAAAGATGGAAGAAGTAAAACGCGTTATTGAAGAAGCTACAATGTTGGAAATGCCGATTCTTGAAAAAAATCTTATTTCACTTTCAACAATTGCATCTATTGCAACAATGTGGGGTTTGCTTGGAACAGTATTAGGAATGATTAAAGCATTTGCCGCTCTTGCAAAAGCAGGCTCGCCGGATGCAACCGCGCTCTCGCTCGGTATTTCTGAAGCGCTTATTAATACAGCAGGCGGTATTGCCATTGCTATTGCTGCAATTGTAGCATACAACGCATTTACTACAAAAATTGACGGTATGACGTATATGATTGATGAAGCCAGCAAAGATATTTTATTGAACTTACAATCCAAACACGAATAATTTAATCTATAAGGTGCTGATATGGCAAAAAAACGTGTTGGGTTTAAAATTGATATGACGCCGATGGTGGACGTTGGATTTCTTCTGCTGACATTTTTTATGTTAACAACGCAATTTAAACCGCAGGAAGTGGCAGAGGTTGTTCTTCCTTCTTCACACTCGGCTTTTAAGCTGCCCGATTCTGATGTTATGACTGTAACGGTTGATAAAGATGGGAATGTATTTCTTGGCGTTGATTCCCAGCCGTTGCGCGCAGCATTATTC
Organism: uncultured Chitinophagaceae bacterium; assembly: GCA_964463935.1. Taxonomy (GTDB): domain Bacteria; phylum Bacteroidota; class Ignavibacteria; order UBA10030; family UBA8401; genus JACFMZ01. Next base: position 9,327 of record CAYXEE010000016.1, read on the forward strand.
GGCGCGCAAAATAAATTAAAAGCTGGCGTTCAGCTCAGTCTTCAAGAACTGGATCAAGTGATTCGCGAAGCTCGTTCGCGTAATCCGAAACTACGAACCGTTATTAAAGCAGATAGAAATTCGCAATACAAAGTTGTTCAAGATGTTATGGATGTTTTACAGCGAACAATGGTTACGCGTTTTAATCTTGTAACGGATCTGGAAAGATAAATCAGGAGAGTATATTATGGCAGATGTAGATTTATCGCAATCGAAGGGTAAACAAAAGCACGGAAAGAAAAAGGCAAAACGAATTTCCATTAAAATTGATATGACACCGATGGTAGACGTTGCATTTCTTTTGTTAACGTTTTTTATGTTAACCACAACGATGAATAAGCCGCAAACGATGGAGATTAACCTTCCGCCCGAAGGAGCAAAAGCTGATGTGGCGGAATCTAATCTTCTTACGCTGCGTGTAAGCGAAGATTTTAAGATTTTTTGGAATATTGGAACGGAAAAACCAAAGACAATTGATGGTTCTGATAAAAAAGCAAAACTTGTAAGTCTTGGCAAATTATTAAAAGACAACAGCAAAGCAAATCCTAAATTAATTACTCTTGTAAAAGTAGATGGCAAAGCAAAATATATTGATATGGTTGATATTATGGATGAACTAAATATTAACGATATAACCCGTTTCAGTCTTGCGCCAATGCTCGATGAAGATAAAAAAATTATTGGAACGCTTTAATTAAATGTGTAAGGAATAAATACTATGGCAACAACAACAGCCGTAAAAACCAACTACGGCTATTTGGAACTTCGGCAATTAGCAAAGAAGCATTCCGTTACAGCTTTGGCAATTGCGGGTATTTTGCATTTTTGTGCGATGGGGTTATATTACGGCGTTCAGAAATTGATGGAAGAAGATGAACCTGTATATTCAGTTCGTATTATGAAATACAGCGATCTTGGTCCGCCGCCGTCAATCCAAAATTCGCAGGCGGCTCCCGCTGTTTCAGTGCAAGCCCCAACGGCGCGCCCGACAGTTGGTACGCCTGTTCCTGTGCCGGATGCTGAAATTAATCCCGAACAAACAATAGCTACA
>CAYXEE010000016.1:10426-16185 GCA_964463935.1 uncultured Chitinophagaceae bacterium
GGCGGCGGCAAGTCCTGTCGGCGAAGGTATCGGAGAAGGCGGATCGGGTCCTGTGGAAATTGAACAGGATGTTAAAATTGAAGAAGAAGGTCCTCCGCCGGATTTCGTTCCGGTAGAAAAAATGCCGAATCCTATTCCGGGCAGCAATCCGTCTCCGGTGTATCCGGAAATTGCTCGTCGTGCAGGCGTTGAAGGTACAGTGTGGGTAAAAATTTGGGTTGATAAGGATGGAAATCCGAAAAAAGCAGTTATTCAAAAATCCGATGCAGAATTATTCAATCAGCCGGCAATAGATGCGGCAATGAAATGGAAATTTACTCCTGCAATTATGAATAACGGTCCTGTTTCGGTGTGGGTTTCAATTCCGTTCAAATTTAAGTTGAACACATCGCGCTAACAGCGGAAATGGATCCATCGAAAATTTTGGCGTATTTCAGTTATGCAATGGCCGTAATATTTTTGGCGATGGGGAGTTACATTTTATTTTTTTTCCCTCAAGAGTTTAACGTGCCGGAAAACTTTCGGCTCATGTTCGGCGCAGTTGTATTTTTATACGGTGTGTATAGAATTGTTTCGTTGCGCATAAAACAACGTCAATCAACTGATGATGAAGAATAACGTAAACTCCAAACTATTTTCTTTGTTTCTGCCAGCACTGCTCATCTCGGTAAGTTTCATATCGTGCAATAATGAAAAGCGTGAGTCTCCTACAGAAGGAGAACTCACGCTTATTTCTTCTGAGGACTTGTATCCGATTATGCAGTTGCAAGCGCAGGATTTTCAGCGTGTTTATGAAAAAACAAAAATAGTTCATCTCTCTTCTTCTACGCGCGATGCCGTTGTGCAGTTATTGAACGACAGTGTGAAACTTATTGCAAGCGGGCGTGATTTTAATGACGAAGAAAAAAGCGTCATCCAAAAAAATAATCTTGATGTGACAGTTACTAAAACAGCATTTGATGCTGTTGCTGTTGTTGTAAACAGTAATAATTCTATAAAAAAGCTAACGACAGTTCAGCTGAATGAAATTTTTTCAAGGAAAATTAAAAATTGGAAAGAATTACACGAAGCAAAATTAAGAGGTGAAATTTTTATCGCGATAGGGGACCCGAACAGCGGCGTGCATGAGTTTGTTAAGCAAAAACTCAATAACGGAAAAAAAATTGAGGCCGTTATTTATCCATGTTCAACAACTTCTCAAGTAATTGAGATTGTAAAAGGGAATACCAATGCAATGGGATTTATTTCGAGTTGCTGGCTAAACGACCTTCCTGAAAATGTGAAATCGCTGGAACTTGGCGATCCGAATTTTCGAAGAGATTCATCGCAGACCGAAATGGAATATTTTTCGCCGCATCAAGCTTATGTTTACAAAAATTATTATCCTTTGACGAGAACGGTTTATCTTTTAGGTCATAATGTCGGCAGAGGCGTCGGTCTCGGTTTTATGTCTTTTGTTGCAGGCGTTGAAGGGCAGAAAATATTTGTAAAAAACGGACTTGTTCCTGCAACAATGCCCGTGCGATTAGTGCAATTAACTCAACAGTAAACGAAGGTTTCTACTATGAAAGTAATAAAAATTGGGCTGTTTATTTCTTGTTTGTTTTCATCGCTTGTCTCGCAAGATAATTTGAATGCGGGAAAAGATGCTTTGAAAAAACAACAATACAATTTGGCAATTACATATTTTCAAAATTATCAAAAAACAAATCCTAAAAATGTTGAAGCAAATTATCTTCTTGGAGAAGCGTACCGCCAAAAAGGCGTAATTGATTCTGCGAGAATGTTTGTTGAACGCGCGTTAGATTTTGACGATGAAAATGAAAATGCGCTTGCTTCAATTGTGTATATATACGGCAAATTGCGTATGTGGGATAAAGCGCAGAAAAAATACAACGAAGCGATGAAGTATCACAAAAAAAGCGTTAAAGTTCCCCAGCTGTATGCCGATATGTTTTTAGAAACAGATTCTCTTGATAAAGCGTCAATCTATTATTCTAAAATAAAAGAGAATGATGATAAGAATGCCGACGCGTATATTGGACTAGCCGAAGTGTATGCTCGGCAAAATGTTATTGTGCTTGCCGTAGATAATTTGCGCACTGCGACCCAGCTTCGTCCTGATGATGCCAGCTTACACTACAAACTTGCTTCAACAATATTAAAAAATCGAAGTTTGAATTCGCAGCAGATTCAAGAAGTAACGGCAGAATTGCAGAAATCTATTGAACTTGATCCGAAAAATGAAAATGCTATTTTTGACGCCGCAAATACATTTTATAGAATTAAATATTGGAAAGAAGCGGCGGCTTTTTTTGATAAGTATATGCAATTGAAAAAGGATAATCCTGAAGTGATTGAGAAGTATGCAATTTCACTCTACAATGCCAAAGCCTACATTGATGCCATTCCTCTTCTTGATCAAGCGTTGAAAAACAAGCCGGATTATTTTGAGTTACAGCCAATGTTCGCGCATTCTAATTATGTTGCAAAAGAATATAAAAAAGCAGTTGAGTTGTACAAAAAAATTCCGCTGGATTCTCTTGATAAAGATGATGTGTACAGAATTGGAGATTCATATTTTCAAACGAAAGATACGGTTAATGCAATTCAATATTTTGAAAAAGTACTTTTATTAGATAAAGATTACGATCGTGCCATCGGAAATCTTGCGGCTATTTATGTCAATAAAAAAAAATATGAGAAAGCTGTTAAACAATACGAACGGCTGCTGGAAAAAGATAAAAACAATATGACGGCACTGTTTTACTCCGGTTTTTCCTACTTTGTGTTAGAAAAATATGAATTATCAAAACAGTATTTTAAGGAGTTTCTTGCAGTTCGTCCGAATAATGTGCAAGCGCGTCAATATCTTGGCCAAGTTTACAGCGCGCAAGACTCGTTTGACCTTGCAAGTCAGCAATTTGCAGTTATCATCCAGCTTTCCGATAGTTTATTAAAAGCTGAACCAGCGAAAGCTGCTCAACATCAAACTACGCTTCTTGGCGCATATAAAATGCAAGCGCTATTCAGCTATAAAAAGCAGGAGATTAGTCAAGCTATTGAAAATCTTCTTAAAGCCATTTTGTATGAATCCAAAGACAAAAAAGATACCGGGTTGCATTTATTTTTAGCGCAAATGTACGCCGTAAAAAGCGGCGATAAGGCATTATCCTATGAAGAAGGGAAAGCATTTAAACAAAAAGCGTGTCAAGAATATGCGATTGTTCTTAAACTCGATCCTAAGAACCAAGCGGCAAAAAAAGAATCTGCACAAATGAAATGTGGACAGTAATAACAATTTGTTCTCACTCACTATAACAAAAGGTGATTTATGAAAAAACTGACTTCTTCAATTGTAACGCTTGTTGCGGCGTTAATTATTGTTTCCGGAATGGCAACGCTTTCTTCCTGCAAAAAGAAAGTTGAAGCTCCCGTTGTTGCAGAATGGGAAACATTTCAAGATCCGGTATATGGATTTGAAATTGAATATCCAAAAGGATGGCTTCGCAATACCGATCCGAAACGAACTCTCCTCTATTCTACCCAAGTTGTTTCGGATAAATTTTATGAAGTGTACACACAGGGAAGTACTGTTATTAACGAAGAACAGGGAGGCGTTGAAGTACAACTGTCTTCCGAATCATTTAAATCGGCAGGCGTTGGAGATTTAGAAGCTTACAAAGCTGTTACGCTAAAAAATTATGACGCATTAAGTTTAGGCGGCGAAGCGTCTGCTGCAATGGGTAAAAAAAGCGGAGTGGAATATTCCTTCAAAGTTAAAGTAGGAAAAAATACTGTGTTGCAAGGCAAAAAAATTGTTGTTGAACACGACAGCGCATTTTACACATTAAGCATCTCCGGTTTTAATGAATATTTTGATGCATACAAACCGATTTTTGATCGTATTATCGCTTCTATAAAACTTCCGAAACCAAAACCGTCGTATGCCGACCCGAATGCCGCTTCAAAGCCGTCGCCGGATGTAACGAAATTTGCAAATGATTTTGTTGAATTTATGCACCCCGATAATTTTGATGCTACGCCTGCAAAAGAAAAGAAAGGCGGTTCGCTGTTTGCATTAAAAGTACAGGGCTTGCGTCAAGATTGCACAATTGATTTTGATGTATTTCCAACAAAAACGGATAAAGGGGAAGTGAAGTTTGAAAAATTCTTCGAAGAAAATAAATCAAAATTCAATCCAAAATCTACAGCAACTGCAAAAATAGATGGACAGGATGCAAAAGTTTTATTAGCTTCTCCCACAAAGGATATTGACAGAAAAGTATTTTTTGTAGCGAAAGGGGAACGCATTTACAGAATTATCTTAACTTGGTATAAGCCGATGGCTGCAGATTTTCAGCCGGCATTTGAAAATGTAATTGCTTCTATGAAGTTAAAATAAAAAATTTTAGAACAATTTCTGCCCCAAGACAGAATATGTCTTGGGGCTTTTTATTGAAAGCGAAGTATGAATTTTAAAGATCTTCCGATTGGCGAACAATTTCCGAGAGTTATAAATTGTATTGTTGAAATTCCTAAAGGAAGCAGAAATAAATATGAGTACGATATTGACCTTGAAGTATTTAAGTTGAATCGTGTTTTGTATTCCTCAATGGTGTACCCTGAAGCGTATGGATTTGTTCCCAGTACGTTATGGGATGACGGCGATCCGCTGGACATTTTTGTTTTTATTGACCAGCCGCTGACAACCGGCGTACTTGTTGAAGCAAAGCCAATCGGAATATTGCGCATGCGCGATGAAAAGGGACCGGATGATAAAATTCTTTCCGTTGCAATTGGCGACCCAACGTACGGTTCTTTTCACGATATCGGCGACGTGCCAAAACATTTGCTTATTGAAATTGAACATTTTTTTGTTAACTACAAAAAACTTGAAGGCAAGCATGTTGAAAGTTTTGGATGGGATAACATTCTTATTGCATTAGAAGCTGTAAAACACGGGCACCAACTATATAAAAAGGCAAAAAAGAAAAAGAAAAAGAAATAAATATTTTGTATTAAAAACATCGTGGATTAAATTTAAAAACTTTACAAATATTTCATAAGGAGGGTTATGAAAAAGTTTGTTATTGCTGCATTTTTTGTTTCTGGTTTGCTTTCTGCGCAAACCCCTGTCAATTATACCACTCAAATAGTTCCATTATTTCAAAGTTACGGCTGCAACAGCTGCCATGGCGGAAGCGGCGGATTCTTTATAACTCCTTATTCCGCCATTTTTTCTTCAGGAAATCATAAACCTGTTGTAGTTGCCGGAGATACAAACAGCGTGTTAATAAAAAAATTGAAGGGGACTGCGGGTTTTGGCGCGCGCATGCCGATTGGCGGCGATCAAATTGCTGATTCTGATTTAAGTTTAATTGTTCGATGGGTAAAAGAGGGTGCAAAAGAAACGCCGACTTTAATTAAACAAGAAATTTCGCCGGTTGCTGCATATCAATTAAATCAAAATTTTCCCAATCCCTTTAATCCTTCAACAAAAATTTTGTTTTCAATTGGACAGACCGAAAGAGTTACGCTTACAGTCTTTGATTTACTCGGGAAAGAAGTTGTTACTCTCATAAATCAATCGCTAACTGCCGGCGGGTATGAGGTAGATTTTAGCGCGGCTTCAATTCCATCGGGAATTTATCTGTATAAATTAGAAACGGCAAGCTATTCCGAGGTAAGAAAAATGACCGTGTTGAAATAGTGCCAAATGGCACCTCAAAAAAGATTAGTTTAGGACTAATCAAGGA
>CAYXEE010000017.1:0-15812 GCA_964463935.1 uncultured Chitinophagaceae bacterium
TGCCCAAATGGAATCCGCAGGAAAAAATGATCCTGCGGTTGCGCTTGCATTAAGCGCGCGCAGTAAATCTCTTGCGAACGTAGAAAAAAATTTCCGCGGCAAATTAAAAGGATTAAAAAACCTTCCAATCATTCAAAACAAAATTGATGAAGAGAACCATCTGCAAAATTATATCAATGCAGATGCAAAACGAAAAGAACAATACGGAACTGTACTGCAGGAAATTCAATCCGTTTATCAAGAAATGCGCGCAGACGCGCAGCGCAATCTTGTTCTGGGACAAATTATCGGAAGTTCAACGCTTCTTTCCCTAGCAAACACAACTTTAAAACTTTCCGAAGAACGCCAAAAACCGGATATGGAACGGCAATCTGCATATATGGATAAAAATATTCCTTCGATAAAACAAAATGTCGGCATTGCGCTTCGTTCGCTGAATGTTTCTATTGATAAATTATTTTTGCGCGAAATTCTATTCGATGCAATTCGATTGCAAGAAAATCAGAAAATAAATATTGGAATTTCAATCGCCGGAAACGATACTGCCGTAGTTATGCAAAAATTTATCGATTCTGTTTTTGCAAAAACCAAATTCTCCGATTCGGCGTTTGTTCTTTCTGCAATGGAAATGAAACCGGAAGAATTAAAAAAATTAAACGAACCGCTGATTGAATTAGCGCGCGCGCTTTCGCCGGAAATAGAAAAACAAAATGCAATCAATCGTAAACGAAGCGGCGAATTGAACCGTCTTTCTGCAAAACTTGTAGAAATAAAACAAGAATGGAAAAAGAAAGATTTTATTCCCGATGCCAACGGCACGCTGCGGTTAACGTTCGGACATATTCGCGGTTACAGTCCTGCGGATGCCGTATATTATTCGCCGATTACAACATTAAAAGGCGTTATTGAAAAATCTTCCGACCAGCCGGACTACAATACGCCGAAAAAAATCCGCGAACTGTACAAGAAAAAAGATTTTGGAAAATATATACACAAAAAATTAAATGACGTTCCTGTTGCAATATTGTACGATATGGATACAACCGGCGGAAATTCCGGCAGTCCCGTTCTGAATGCGGCTGGAGAACTTATCGGCGTAAATTTTGACCGCGCGTTTGAAGCAACAGTAAATGATTACGCATGGAATCAAAATTACAGCCGTTCCATTGCGGTTGATATTCGTTACGTGTTATGGAATGTTGAAAAAATCGGCGAGGCAGATTTTCTTTTGAAAGAAATGGGGGCAAAATAACCATTCTGAAATATTTGAAAAATTCAATCAATAACTGAAGTTACGCAAAATAAGAAAATGCTTCGACTCGGCACAAAAAATTAAGGTCATCCTGAGCAAATCCTTTGTTTTTTGAAGGATGCGCCGAAGGATGACCTTACAAACTTAAGCGTGCCTCGCTCAGCATGACCATCTGCGTAACTTCAGTCAATAACGTATCTGCGCAAACGTATTTTAAATTAGGCGGCGGTTATGGCTTTGATTTTGGCGGAATGGCGCTTACCTCCAATATCAACAGTACGCGTATATACAACGGCAATTCAAGTTATGAAAATACAGAGAATTACGATGTACAATATGCTTCTTTTGGGAAAGGTATTTTTGTTGCCGGTTCTATAGGAGTGCCGCTGCATTCTAATATTGATGTGGAAATGGAATTACGATATAATGCAGGCGCTAAATATGAAGGTAAAAGTACGCATGAGTATTAGTACAATGTATTTCCCTTTATCACTTCCTCAAGTCAAACTACACAAAATTGGCTGTCGGCATTATTTTCATTTACTCCAGCAGTTATTTTCCATACCGATTTATTGAACTATAAGCCGTACTTAAAAGCAGGAGCAATTATTGCAATCCCGAAAATAAAATATGAACGCAATGAAACATATTCCAGTGGAAATAATTATTCCTCGAAAGAAGAATATTCGGGAGGATTTGGGTTAGGCGCATCGGCTTCGCTTGGCACAAAAATAGAAACAACAGAAAAAATATCTTTCTGGGAAGAAGCATATTTTAATCATATTTCGTGGACTCCGAAAAAATTGAAAGAGACCGACAATAAGGAGTTACAAAAACGTACGATCTCTTTTCTAGTTTTTCCGATAACTACAAAGAAGTAAGTGGAAAACGCGATCCGGAAAAAACTAAAGAAGTTGCTCCTTCGATTCCATTCAGCAGTATCGGATTTAATGTAGGAATACAAGTACATTTAGGCGGGCAAAGTTCCGCAGAATAATTACAAGGCGTCTTCGGACGCCTTTTTTGTTAACGTACTCTAATCACATGGAAAGAATGAATTATTGATATTCATTTCCGTCTTGGGTATATTATGCGTTGTAATTAACGGTTCTACAATAGTTTATCACAATGCCACCCATAACTGATAGAGATTCACAAAAGAAAATGATCGGCGAATATCTAAAAGCCGCCGATCGTTCCATTAAAACTGCCGATTGGACAAAAGCGCTGGAAGATGTAAATAAAGCCCTGGCTCTTGAGCCGGGGAATATGTACGCGCTTGCATATAAAGATAGAATTAATTCCGCTCTTGCAGAAAAAGGAAAAAAAGAAGAAGAAGAAAAAGTTAAAAAAATTGCTGAAGAAAAAAAGGGAACGGAAAAACCTGCAGAAAGTAAAACAGAATCTCCGAAACAAGAACCGCCAAAACCCGAAGCGCAGCAAAAAACAGTTGAAGAAAAACCGGCAGAAACGCCCAAAGCAGAAGTAAAACAATCTGCGCCGCCGAAAGTGGAAGCAAAACACGTTGAAGAAACAAAAACTAAAGATGATTCAACGCAGCGTCTGGAATCTCTTCGTCAAGAATTTGCCGCGTCTCAGGCAAAACTTCAGCGAGATGTTGCGCAGTTAACAATGCAATTAAAAGAAGCGCAGGCGTTAAAAGATGCGGTTGAAAAAAATCTTAACGCGCAAATTGTCGCTCTAACTGCCGAGCTGAATGCACTGAAACAAAACGCCGGAAAATCGGACGACGCAGAACGTGCGGCATTAAAACAAGAAATTGAATTACTGAAAGCAAATCACACTAAAGAACTTGAAGCCGTAAAAGCGTCTTCCGGCGGCGCATCGCTGAAAAATCAAGGGGAAAATTTGCTCCGCGAAATGATTCAGAAAGCGTGGCAGGATGGAACAATAACCGATGATGAACGCGCGCTTTTAAATTTATTGAAGAACACAATCGAAATGACGGAAGGAAAATATTCCGAATTGGAAGCTTCAATGAAACAAGAAGCGTATGTGAATGCGATGCGAAGCGTATGGAAAGATGGCGCGGTAACTCCCGAAGAATCCGATTTCCTGCAATCGCTCCGCACAAAACTCGGCGTCAGCGCAGAAGAACATTTTACGATTGAAAATCAAGTGCGGAAAGAAATGCAAAAAAAATAATAGTCATCTTGAAAAACTCACAAATAAATTTTCTCGCAGCATCAATCGAAAGAGAATTGCGGCAACCCACAAAATAGTTAAGCCAGCCGCAGAGAATAGAAGATATTCTTGAACTCCGAAAAATAACAAGCAAACCGTTGCACCGACAAATTCCGTTCCGATTCCTATAAGACCGTTTAAGAAAAGCGAAATTCTGTTTGAATACCATCGCTCCAAAAATTGCGTATCGTTTTTTTTGCTTCCCAACAATTTTTGATCAATAAATTTTATAAACGAATCCTGCCAGCCGTACAGCAGTAAAAATATTTTCTGGAGAATAAGCGTAAAGGAATCTTGCTGTAAATCCTCAGCGCGCACTTCTTCCGATAAACGATTGGTTTGATATTGTTCCTGCCGATGAAGAAACGCTGTTTGGTAATAGACGTGATACGACACTCTAAGATTAACGCCAAGAAATCCCGCCGCACAAATTCCGATGGAAAATATAAATGAAAATTCAGTTTGTTGTTGAATCCAAAAAAATATGCCGCCCCACAAAAAAATATTTACAATAAAGTCGCCGATTGAATCGTAAAATCTTCCGCGTCTGCTGAACAATTTTTTTGCGCGCGCCAGCTGTCCGTCTGCAGAATCAAAAATATCTTTAAGGTACAAAAAAATTGCGGCGGTAAATAAATTTGCAGGAAAAATTGCAAGCAGAATTCCGCCGGCAATTCCGAACAGCGTTGAAATAAGCGTAACTTGATTTGGAGTAATCGGCGTGTAATACAAAAAAAATATAATTATTCCGGCAACAGGGCGCTGCAACACAACATTGATAAATTCATCGGAAATATTGGATTTAAGAGAGTTTTTATAGCTGTATTTCATTGCTAAAAAATATTTTTTGCTTCGTTCAAATCGTCAGCCGTATCAATTTCAATACATTGAAAATTTCCGACATTTACGGCAAACAACCGACTGCCGTTGTCAATCATCTCTTGAAACGATGCTTCGTAAAATTCGTTGATGCGGTTTTCCGATATAATGCGCTTATGCAAAATGGAAAATAATTTCTGCGCAGACTGCGCTTGAAATTTTTCAATTCCAATAGATTCGCCGGAAGTTGTTGAAAGGGAAACATCTTTTCCGATTTTTAAGATTCTTCGGCTGGTAGGATGGCATTGCACTTTTATTTCTTCTTTTCCGAACGAACCGTTTGTGCGAACAGCGACTGCATTAAGATGAACGGAAGTAAGCAGCAACGGAAGAATTTGTTTATCAAAAAGTATGTCGCTGTCTAATAACAGCAAATCATCGTCCATAACCGCATCTTGCGCAAGCAGAAGCGAATATGCATTGTTGGTAGTTTCATATTCGCCGTTCTCTATAAAAGTTACGGGAAGATGTTCAAATTTATCGCGCACAAAATCGCGAATTTTTTCTCCGCAAAAACCGACGACAATTGTGTAGCGTTGAATCGGCAGAGCGTTGAGAGATGCGAGCATTCGTTCGAGTATGGAAATTCCATTTACTTCCAAAAGACATTTCGGCATTGAGTTTGTAAGCGGGCGAAGCCGCGTTGATGTTCCGGCGGCAAGAATTACACAGTTCATTCTTTCGTTCCTGAAAATATTGGAAGCGTAATGTTGTGCGAAAGCACGCCGACTAACGCATTCAGTAATTGCGAATTTTGCGCCGGCGTTCCGATGGTGATGCGGACAAAATTTTGCAGTAACGGCTCGTCAAAAAATTTTATTTGAATGCCGGCAGTTTTCATGTGAAGCTGAAAACGTTCTTTTTCTTCGCGCGGAAAACGGACAAGAATAAAATTTGCATCGGAACGAAAAGCTGTGAAGCCCTCTGAAACATTAAATAAATCTGTAAACCGTTGACGCTCGCTGTTAATAATAGTGCTGATAGAACGGTAATAGTCATTCGCTTTCAGCGCGGCAAGCGCGCATTCTTCGCTTAATTGATTGTAGCCGAGATATCGCGCGCTGTATGTTGTTAATTGCCGATAATATTTTCCAACAAAAGTATAACCGATTCGCATTCCTGCAAGTCCGAACAATTTGGAGAAGGTTCGCAGTACGGCAAGGTTTGGAAATTTTTTTACAAGAGAAGGAACGGTATTGAATTGTTTTTCGGTGAATCCGGCGTATGCTTCATCCATAACAATCCACATTGTTGGAAATCGTTCAAGAATTGTTTCAAGATGCCGTTCGGAAAGGGAATTTCCTGTTGGATTGTTCGGCGATGCAAAAAGGAGAATTGTCGGTTTTTCTTTTTCTACCAAAGAAATAATTTCGTCAATATCATACACAAAAGTATTGTTGTTTATGTGAAGCGGGTATTCAACAACATTTCCGTACACTTCGCTTGCAACAGATTTGTAGTACCACCATGAATAGTTCGGAATCATCAGTTTCTCGCCGATACCGAGATAACAATGAACAATTTGTTTCAGCATATCTTCGCTGCCGTAGCTGAGCAAAATTTGTTTTTCGGAAATGCTGTGAAGAGAAGCAAGATGCGCGGAAAGCTTGCTTTTTATTCCCCGCAAATAATCGCGGGAATATGTAGAAATCAATTCCGGCGGAACATTGCGGATAATTTCCAAACATTCCGGCGCGGGTCCGTAAAAATTTTCGTTGCGGTCGAGATGCAGCATTGTTATTTTTGGCGCAGAAAAAGTTCTGTCTCTGCTCTTATCCTATAGTTAATATTTTTTTTCCAGCATTAAACGACGAAACGATTTTTTGCAGCGGTTTTTGCGCTTCTCCTTCAACAAGCGAACCGTCTGTTTTAAATCGCGAGCCATGCGCAGGACATTTGATGATTCCATTTTTTGGAAGTTTAACTTCCACATTTTTATGCGTGCATTGCGCCGCCAGCACAATAAATTCTTTTTCCGAAGTCCGCGTAATAAGAATTGTATTTCCGCCGTTAATTCCATCAACTTTCTTTTTTACAGATCCGCCGATGATTTGTAGTGCGGCATCAGAAGAAATATCAATATCTGTTTTTTTATCAGGGGAATTTTTTTGTTCGCTTTCACATCCGGCAAGAAATGCCGCCGCGCTTCCGCAGAGAGCGCACGCGCTGATGACAGCCGTCTGTTGTAAAAATTTTCTTCTGTCAATTGACGCCATAAAGTTTCCAAAGTTTTCTTTGAAAATAAGAAAAATATATCTACTATCAATACATAATAATTTTTCAAAAAGGAAATTTTTATGAACACAATAGCATTATTTGTCTGCTTTCTTTTTCAATTTTCACCGCCGCAAGAGGCGTTCAATTTTATCGCTGCGGAAAAATTAAAAAAACATATTGCCGTTCTTTCGCACGATTCGTTGGAAGGACGCGCCCCTTCATCGCGCGGAGATAAAAAAGCCACGGACTATATTGTTTCTCAAATGAAAGCAATAGGACTTGAAGCGGCAGGCGATAACTTCACATACATTCAAAAAGTACCGGTTGTCGGCGTTACGGTTAACAATAAAACAACGCTGGAATTTTCAAACGGAAAAAAAACAGAGAAATTTTTGTATTCAACGGATTTTGTGGCTGCCACTGGAACGCTTGAAGCAAAACTTGATTTGAAAAATGTTCCTGTTGTATTTGTCGGCTATGGAATTGTTGCGCCCGAGCAGCAGAATTGGAATGATTATAAAGAAGTTGATGTCTCCGGCAAAATTTTGTTAATGTTGAACAACGATCCCGGCGGAGATGATCCGAAGTTTTTTGCGGGGAAAGGACGAACGTATTACGGACGCTGGACATATAAATATGAAATTGCGGCGCTGAAAAAAGCCGCAGGAGCAATTGTTATTCACACAACGTCGTCTGCAGGGTACCGCTACGAAGTAATTCAAAATTCGTGGAGCCGCGAAATGTTCGATCTTGTTGATAAAAGCAATTCGCCGAAAGTTCCATTAAAAGCATGGATGACGGAAGAATCGGTAAGAAAAATATTACTGATGAATGGATTCTCTTTTGATTCGTTAATGAAACTTGCAGAACAAAAAACGTTTAAACCGATTCCGTTGAATCTTACGATGACAACTTCTATGCGTTCCACAATTCGAACAATGGAAACAAATAACATTGCAGGAAAAATTCAGGGGAGCGATCCGCAGTTGAAAGACCAATATATTGTTTTCAGCGCGCACTACGATCATTTTGGAATCGGGCGACCGATTAACGGCGATTCTATTTACAATGGCGCGCTTGATAACGCTTCGGGAACATCGCTGATGCTGAATCTAGCGGAAACATTTTCTTCGCTGAAACAAAAACCAAAACGCTCGTTAATGTTTGTTGCGGTAGCGGCAGAAGAGCAGGGATTGCTCGGTTCAAAATATTTTGCAACAAATCCGACCGCGCCGGTTCAAAAAATTGCCGCGAATATCAATACCGATGTTATGAATATAATTGGACGAACTACGGATATTTCATTTCAAGGAGATAATCGTTCGTCGCTTGGAAACGATCTTGCGATAATAGCAAAAGAAATGAATATGACAATTAAACCGGACGGCGCGCCGGAACAAGGCGGGTTTTATCGCAGCGATCATTTTAGTTTTGCAAAAGTCGGCGTTCCTGCAATTTCACTCGGCGGCGGCGGAAATTTTATCGGCGTTGATACGGCAATTGTAAACAAAATTCGCTCAGACCAAGCAAAAAGTTATCATCAACCTAGCGATGAGATAAAAGAGTATTGGAATTACGACGGCGGCATACAGCAGGCAGAATTTATCATTCGTCTTGTTTGGAGGATCGGCAATATTATCGAAATGCCGTATTGGAATGCCGGCGATGAATTTGAAGCGGTAAGAAAAGAGTCTATGAAAAAATAAGAAATTGGATTACATATAAACCTTGCAGATTTTCCGTAAGAGCAGGAACGGCAAGGTTTATTATTTTTCTTCCGAAAGTGATTTGATAATCTGCTCTGTTTCTTCTTTCTTTTCTTCGGGAATTGGAACAAAAAATTCTCTTTCTTGTGTGTTGTATTTTCCGCGCACAGCATAAACAATTTTTAGAGATTGCTGTTGAATATTTGAATCGTTAGTAATTTCAATTGTTAACAATCTTCTTCCGACGCCGGAAAAAGAAATATAAAGTCCGTGAAGATACACAGCATTTTTTCCGATGAAGATTTCCGGTATTTGTTGCAAAGCGGTTTTGCGAAAAGAATGTGCAACGGAAATTGCACTAAAATATCCAAACCCGCCGAGAGCAATTCCCATAAGCGGTCCGCTGATGTACCAATGTTCAGGATCTTTAAATAAACCGGCAATTGGTCCTGCAATAAAAAATGCAATTGCTGTGGTAATCGCATTTTCCTTCTGCCGCAAAAACTCGCTCTGCACAAAATTTTCCCAAATAGAAATAGAAAATCTCCAATGCGCAAGCAGATTTTCTCCGCACAGCAAGCGTTCTATTTCTTTTTTATCGCGCAAGCCGAAGAAAAAGAGAATGACTGCGACAAAAAATAATCCCGATTGAAAAACGCCTGCAATCATTGCCAATGTTGTAAAATCTACGATGTAAAGCGCAGTGGAAATAAGAAGTAAAATTACAGAAAAAAAAATAGACGAAAGAATTACAGCTTTGTGCGGATGTGGAATATTGGTCATAATGTTTTATTGCTTTGTAGTAAATACTTTCTTACAAACTCAATAATAATTGCGGCATCATCCAGAGGAAATTCGCTTGGCGCTTGAAATGTGCCGGTTATTTTTCCGCTTAATCGTTCGGCTGCGGTTTGCACGGAGTTAGGTAATTTGCTGTCTGTTGCGGCAAATTGAACAAGTGCAAAATAATTTGCATTGCTGTTTTTATAATATTTTTCCAAGGCAATCCCAGCCGCGCGGCGCGCGATAGTTCTTGTTCTTCCCGGATTTTCATTGGGAATGCTTCGGCGAAGCTCCGATTCTATTTCTTCAATCCAATTCATATTTTTTTTATGACTTGGCAGGTTTTTAAAACCTGCCAAGTCTATTGAGAGAATATAGCGTTCTTTGTCTGTTTTTGCGAGAATTGATTTTTTGTATATTAGTGCATCAAAATATTTACAAAGGAAATGTTATGAAAAAAATTTGTGTGTTGCTGCTTGTTTTTTCTGTTGCTTTGGTCGCGCAGAAGAAACCGTTTACCATTGCAGATTTGTATAAACTGAAATCCATTGCCGCCCCGCAATTTTCTCCTGATGGGAAAAAAATTGTATTCACTGTAACAGAAAGTTTTTTGAAAGAAGGGAAAACTAATTCCGAAGTGTATATAATGAATGCCGATGGTTCCGGGCAGAGAAAACTTACAACAAATCCATCAGCGGATTATGCTCCGCAATGGTCGAGCGATGGAAAGGCGGTCTATTTTCTTTCTACAAGAAAAAACGGCGCGCAGTTGTGGAAACTTTCTCTTGAAGGAGGCGAACCGGAACAGATAACAAATATTTCTACAGGAGTTGATAATGTAAAACTTTCTGCCGATGGAAAAGGTTTTATCTTCTCATCCGATGTCTATCCAGAATTTGGCGCTGATGATGCTTTGAACAAAAAAACATACGAGGCAAAAGAGAATGGACCAATTCAAGCGCACTTAGCGGATAGATTATTATATCGTCATTGGTCATCGTGGGCAGACGGAAAACGCGGGCACACATTCTATTTTAATTTTGAAACAAAAAAACATATTGATCTTACGCCCGGCGATTATGATGCGCCCGGCTATGGAATGGGAACGGCAGAAATTTCTCCCGATGCTAAAGAAGTCTGCTTTGTTTCTAACCATGATTTAATTGAAGCAACGTCAACAAATAAAGATTTGTTTCTCGTTTCAATCAGCGGCGGCGAGGCAAAAAATATTACGAAAGCAAACACCGCGTACGATGATGATCCGGTCTATTCGCCGGATGGAAAATATATTGCATTCAAAATGCAAAAAATTCCTACATACGAAGCAGATCTTTTTAGAATCGGAGTATTCGAAAGAGCGACAGGAAAGATTGAAGCAATCACGGAAGGGAAATTCAACAATTGGGTAAATTCATATCAATGGTCGCCGGATTCTAAAACAATTTATTTTACCGCGGATGTGAAGGGAAATGTTCCGCTCTATTCAATTGATCTGAAAACAAAAACAATTACAGAAGCGCTTAACGCAAAAACCATCGATGCTTTTAAAATTTCACCAGACGGAAAATCTGTAATTTATACGCGGCGCAGTGTCGGCGAGCCGGTGGAAATATGGAAAGCATCGCTGGAAAAAGGAATTGCAAAAAATCCTGTTCGATTGACAACGTTTAACAAGCAAGTAGAAGATGAAGTTAATATTCGTCCCGCAGAAGAGATGTGGATTCAATCGCCGACAGGAAAAAAGATTCACACCTTTATCGTGAAGCCGCACAATTTTGATCCGAAGAAAAAATATCCGCTCATTCTTAATGTGCATGGCGGACCGCAGTCGCAATGGGCAGATGCGTTTCGCGGCGATTGGCAGGTCTATCCCGGCTCCGGTTACATTGTTGCGTTTCCCAATCCGCACGGCTCAACAGGTTATGGACAAGAATTTACGGCGGCAATCTCCAAAGATTGGGGCGGAAAAGTGTACGAAGATGTAATGGCAGTTGCCGATTCGCTTTCGAAAATTTCGTTTGTTGATGCGGAGCGAATGGGAGCGATGGGATGGAGTTACGGCGGATACATGATGATGTGGCTGCAGGGGCACACGACAAAATTTAAAGCGCTTGCCGCAATGATGGGCGTGTATAATTTAAAAGCAATGCACGGAACTACCGAAGAGCTGTGGTTTCCTGAATGGGATTTGAACGGCGCGCCGTATGACAACGAAATTTATCAAAAATGGTCGCCGAATAATTATGTGAAGAATTTCAAAACGCCTTGTTTAGTAATTACCGGCGAAAAAGATTACCGCGTTTCATACAACCAGAGTTTAGAATTTTTTACCGATTTGCAAAAGATGAATGTGCCGTCTCGCTTAATCGTATTTCCGAATGACGGACATTGGCCCAGCAACGTAAAATCTATGCCGCTGTATTACAATGCGCATTTGGATTGGTTCCATAAATATCTCGGCGGAGAAGCCGCGCCGTATGATATGACGAAGATGGTAAGAAATCAGGCGTTTGAATAAAAAGGATTTTAAAAACGAAGAAAATTTTTGTAGGAACGGTCGGGAGATCGTTCCTTTATTTGTTTCAAAGGAATAAGATAAACTTATTGTAAATTAACTTACCCAGCATTCTGTTTTTTCTTTTTATATTTAATTTTTTGTTCAAATAGAGATGACTGGTAAGACTCTATTTCATTTTCCGTTTTATACAAAAGTTTTAAAGCTGTTGGAATTTTAATTTTTGATTTTAATACAATTGGGATAGTATCAATATCTTCAATCTTTTTAGGAATAAAATAAAATTCTTTTAAATGTTCCCAATCGCTATTTCTAAGAGTAACAACTTCGTCAAGAAAAAAACTCACCCACCAAGCGCCAAGTTTTGAATTAGAATGCTCTTGTTGTAATTTGGCTTTTGTTATTTCAACATATTTTTTGTCAATTTCAAAACCAATATATTGACGTCCTAATCTTTTTGCAGCAATGGCAGTTGTTCCCGTACCGTTAAACGGGTCTAAAATTATGTCGCCTTCATCAGAACTCATTAAAATTATTCTCTCAAGCAAATGAATTGGAAGCTGACACGGATGTTCATCGCGATATTTATTGTGCTTTATTCTGTGAATATCCGTCCAGACATCGGAAACCAAAGGACCGAACGGATGCAATAATCCTTTTTTGCCGCCATAATCTTTTGCTAAGATTTGGGATTTTCGCGCTCTTTTGTGAGGAGAACGTAATTCATAAAATTTTAATTGTTTTGCTTCCTTTGCATAAAATAAAATTCCATAATGATTTGGTTGTAATGATTTTCCCATCGGCGCTGTTGGCGCATCCCAAGAAATCCAATGTTTAAAGTCAGCCTGTTTATTTAATATCGACGAATAAAAAGTTAGCCACTTAGGAATATTATGAAGAAATATAGAACCAGTCGGTTTGGTAATGCGAACCATTTCGGTTATCCACTCTTCACACCAACTCAAATATTCGTGTAATTTTAAACTATCTTTGTAAGAATTATAACCCTTTTTAAGATTGAATGGAGGATCAGCAAATGTAACATCAACACTATTGTCAGGAAGCGTCTTTAATAATTTTATACAATCGCCTTGAATTATGTTATTTAAATATTTTTCAAACATTTTTATTTTCCTGCCAGCAATTTTTTAAATCTTTCCAATTCTTCTTTATGAAATGTAAAAACATCATCATAAGCTGAAACCATTCTTAATAAATCTTGTTTACGCACGTACCAACCAATACCGTCAACGAAGCCGATAAATTTTGCTTTCGGATAGTATTTTTTGATAAGAGTTTTTATGTTTCCTTCGGTTTTAGATTTATCGCCTTGTCCAGAGGAAGTTGTAACCAGAAAAGAACTTTCAATAATAATTTTAGGGTTTTTCTTGTTAGGTATTATGAAATCCATTGTTCTTTTAGATACACGTTCTTTTTCGAAAAGTTCTGTTAAATCCCCCTTTTCAAATGTTAGATTATTTTCTTCTATTAATGCTTGTATAACAATTTCAGGGTTATTTTCTGCTTTACCAGAATATGATCCTTTTTCTTTATATCTAACCAGCGTATCAATCATTGCAGGAATATCAAAACGTAATTTTGAAATACTTAGTTTCTTAAGTTCAAATAATGGCAATGTATTGGCTAAAAAGGGTATTGTTGATCCTTCGAAAAATAGGTTTACTATTCCTTTGCGAAAAAATTCATTATCCCTGAGTAGGTTAATAATTCTAGAATCACTCCACTCCTTAATTTCTTTTTGATCATTAATATCTATCCATTCTTTTTTATACAAAAGTTTTGATAATTCTGGATTGTCCGCAACTCTTAATACCGTGATTAATCGTTTTAAGGATTCATTTGCAAAACCTGTAAGAGCTAATAATGCACGTAATCCATTTTCTTTTTCTTTCAATAAATTCTCAAAAAGTTCTTTCTTTAATCCTTGGGTTTCAACTTGATTTTTTAAGACCAACAGCGTCTCGTTCAATGAGTTTATATAACTTTCATATTTTTCTTGAAAAACCGTGTTATAGAAATAGAATGTATTTCTTTCGATTACAGTCTGGAATTTTTTATGGTTTAAGTTTTTCATTTAGGTTCAAAAAATTATATCAAGTTAAATAATAAAATATGCTAAATATAGGAAAACATAACACAATATTCTTCAACAGATTGGGTTTATCTTTACAAAATCGCAATATCTTTCAAACTCTTTTTCAACCATTTCCATCTGCCGTTTAGATAATTTCACAAAAAAATATTTTTATGTAGGAACGGTCGGGAGATCGTTCTTATGTTTTAAACACAATTTTTCCAATCTCACATTCATTACAGCGATTTGGCGTGCAGTATTTTTTATACAATTGAATCACACCTTGCTGTTGATATGCAGATTCAATTTTGATTTTTCCTTTAATCAATTGTTTGTTCATTTGCCGAAGAATGGAATTATCTTCGAGCAATGGAAGAATTGCCGCAATGTTTAATGTGTGATCAAGTAAATCATTTTTTCCAAAGACTTTTGCATATAAACAGACAAAAGGAATAATTGTGTTTACCAAAATATCATTGATGCGCGATTCGCCAAGAATTGTGTGTTTCTTATGAGTTGCTTCTGTGAATGAATAATGATAATTCCAAAAATCATCATCACTGATTTGAAATAACGAATTGATTTGTTCAATTTTTGTGTTGGGCGATGAAAATTTTCCGCTGCAAATTGTTATCAATGTTTTGAACAATGAGCCGTATAAAATTTTATACAGAATGTTTGCCGCCGCTGCAATTCTAATCGTAGGAAAATTTGACGGGCGAGTGGGAGAAAAATTCCATTCTGTAGAATGAAGCGGAGAAATAGAATATTTATTCGGTAATTCGCTCCATACTGAATGAAGCTGATGAACAAAAACTTTTGAATCTTGATCTTCCATTTCAGTAATTTCCGGCAGCAATCCCGATGCTTTGAAGAGAATAGTCTGCAATTGTAAAGCAGAATATTCTTTTTTATCAGTAAGGCGCATCTGTGAAATCAGCGTAATCAATGAGATATTTTCTGCAAGTTTTTTCATCGGCGCTCGATTGTTGGAATAACCGAGTCCATCCATAATTTCTTCATATAATAATTGTTCCCACGGCAATTTGCGACGGAAAAGATTTTTGTCGATGGAAGAATCTGGAAGGGGAATATCGTTCGGATCAAGTTCTTCATTGTAGGGCGGATGCGGCTCGCCGATAGCCCGCTGCCGATGGAGAATGATACCGCACAAATTTTCGTGAAGCCGAAGAACTTTTTCCTGCAATCGCTCGCGGTACATTGAAACAATTGCGTTTTTCAGCAGAGCCGATTCGATGTTTTCATTTTTTGATGCGCAGGGAATTTCATTATTTTTTGAGGAAAATTCTTCGCGCGAAAGTTGGTCAGAAATACTTTCTAATGAGGCGAAAAGAAACGGTTCAAGGATTATTGTCGGAATTATTCTTCCGGATTGCGAAATTGTTTCATCCGATTTTCCCAGAAGAACAACGTGAAGAATAACGGAATTGTATTTCGGATCGCTGTGATGTTGATGTATATTCCAATCTTCAAACGTGCGGTGAAATTCGATATCTCCGTTGAAAACTATTCCGTCAATTTCAATCTTTGCATTGCGAAAATCCGGACCGCTTCCGCGATTTAAAGCGCCGAAATTTAAAATGCTCATTACTCGCCCATCGGTTGTTATGAGCCGAGATGTGTCAAATAATTGTTTAGACCAAATGTGTCGGAGCAGATCTTCGTGCATAGTTCAGTGAACAATTAACAATGAACAATTAACAATGAACAATTATCAAGAAAAGAAATCATTTGGGAAAATATTTATTATGAAGCAGATTAATCTCAGCATTTAATTTTTTCGCTTCCATGCGAGCCGCATTTGCAAAATCTTTTCCATTTGAAGCATATAAAATACTTCGGCTTGCGTTTATTATTACGCCGAAACCATCTTTTGTACAGCCATATCGGATGACATCTTCAATACTGCCGCCTTGCGCGCCGATTCCGGGAACAAGAAAATGAATGTGCGGTGCAAGTTTTCGTACAGATTGAATATCTTTTGATTTTGTTGCGCCCACTACAAATCCCAGATTATTGTTTATGTTCCATTGTTGGGATTCAACAACAACTTCTTCAAAGAGTCTTCGCTTGCCGATTTTTTTGTATTGAAAATCAAACGCTCCTTCATTTGAAGTTAATGCCAAAAGAAAAACTCCT
>CAYXEE010000018.1:0-15781 GCA_964463935.1 uncultured Chitinophagaceae bacterium
ATACAAAAGTTGAAGAAAAAGAAAACGGTCTGCCGAAAACTTATGCGCTGTACGATAATTATCCCAATCCGTTTAATCCTGTAACTACAATTTCGTTTTCGATTCCAGCAATGGAAAACCCGACAGGTTTGCGAGTTGAGCTAAAAGTCTATGACGCACTCGGACGCGAAGTTTCAACTTTAGTAAATGAAAATCTTTCACCGGGAAATTATTCTGTGGAATTTAACGCATCACGGTTTTCCAGCGGAATATATTTTTATACTTTGCGCGCCGGAAATTTTGTTGCTACAAAACGAATGGTTGTAATAAAATGAAAAATCGTTTTGCCGTTTTGTATTGTATGATAGCCGTTGTTTCGTTTTCACAAAACGGCGAACCAACAGCTGTTACCGATGCGGGGAAATTACGCGGTTATATCGAGAACGGAATTTTTTCATTCAAAAATATTCCGTACGGTGAAAATACCGCGAAGAATCGTTTTCAACAGTCGATATCCCCAAAAGCGTGGAACGGCATTCGTGAAGCAAATTCATTCGGATTTATTGCTCCTCAGCAGACAAGAAAAAATGATACTACGGTCAGCGAAGATTGTTTGAATCTTAATGTGTGGACTCCCGCGCTTCGCGATGGAAAAAATCGTCCGGTGATGGCGTGGTTTCACGGAGGCGCGTATGCTAACGGAACAAGCAACGAAAATCTTGTAGATGGCGCGCGTTTAAGTAAGCGCGGCGATGTTGTAGTTGTCGGCGTGAATCATCGGCTGAATATTTTCGGTTATTTGTATCTTGCGGAAATTGGCGGAAAGGAATTTGCTAAATCCGGAAATGTTGGAATGCTCGATCTTGTTCTCGCATTGAAATGGATTCAAAAAAATATTTCTGAATTCGGCGGCGACCCGAACAATGTAACAATTTTCGGACAATCCGGCGGAGGAGCAAAATGCGCAACGCTTATGGCAATGCCTTCCGCGAAAGGTTTGTTTCATAAAGTGATTACACAAAGCGGTCAACAAGTTACAGGACGAAGAAAAGAAGCGGCAACGGCAACCGCGCTTGATGTGTTGAAGCGGTTGAATATTTCAAAAGACAGTTTGCACTTGCTCAACACAATCTCAATTCATAAACTTGTAGAAGCATCGCAAGGAATGTATTTTGGTCCGGTAACAGACGGCGAAATTCTTCCACGCGATCCCTTTTATCCAGACGCGTCGCCGCTTTCCAAAAATATTCCGATGATTATCGGAAACAATCACGATGAAACTACTACGCTCATCGGCATTGCGGATACGACAACATTTTCATTAACGTGGGAAATGCTTCATTCAAAAATCTATCAGCATGTAAAACAATTCATCGGAAATCTTACAATAGATTCGATAATTTCAGAATACAGAAAATGGTATCCGCATTATTTACCGAGTGATGCATTCTTTTCAATTACAACTGCGGCGCGTTCATGGCGCGGCGCAATCATTGAAGCGGAAGAGCGTGCAAAACAAAACGGCGCACCGACGTATGTGTATCAATACGATTGGAAAAGTCCTGCTGCTGATGGAAAATTTCGCGCCGGACATGGAGCAGAAATCCCGCTTGTGTTTAACAATATTGACTACGGAAAAGAAATCTGCGGAACAGGAAACGATGTGCAAGCAATGGCGGATATGATGAGCGATGTATGGATTGCGTTTGCATGGACGGGAAATCCAAACACGAAAAAAGTTACCGATTGGAAACCGTTTGATTTGAAAAATCGTCCGACAATGATCTTTGATCTACCACCGCATTTAGAAAACGATCCGCGCGGAAAAGAACGAAAACTTTTTGCGCCGATAACGTACGTTCAGCCGGGAACGTTGTAAGAGATACAACAAGCAAGGTGTCAGATGTCTTTGATAAAATAAAAAATATTTTTGCATTAAATCAAAACGATTGTTGTAATTTTTTGTTTGGCTTTTAGCTTTTCTTTTTTTCGTATTTCTGCTTTTACGGGGAGCAAATACGTATTTTGTTTTGTATCAAACCAAATTGCTGTTTCCCATTCGCTGTTTCCAATTTTCGCCGCAGCATTAAGTCGTCCCCAACCTTCTTCCATCCATTGCAGATTTTTTCGTATTTCGTTTGATATTTTTCGAGGAAGTGAAATAAAAAATACCAGCCGCCCGGCGACGAATGCCGCCATAGTACCGACGAAAAATAATATGGTATTTTTCCATTCATTGATTTTGATTTCTTGTGTTTAACAATAAATGTTTCCAGCGATATTTAGAAAATGATACCGTATTTTTCTTTCCAATGATTTTTAGGATGCGAAAAAAATGAAAATGGGATGCAGGGAAAATATAGCAGATGGATTTCAATTAGCGCTTTGTAAAGGATTTTGATTTTATTAAGGGGTAGATTTCTTAAATAAAAAGCGTTGTTTGGTTTGTTTCTGTTGTTCCTTTTAATTTGTATAAATTTGATTTATTAACCTTCACTGTTTCTATAAAATCTAATTTATCCAAATAATTTTTTAACTTTTGTGAAGTCCAAGGAAGGTTAAGTTTTTTCAAGAGCTCCTTTGCGCTTAATGGCCGTCCGTAGAATGCGGCACGAATCTTTGTTTCTAAAAATTCTTCGTTAATTGGTTCGGGAACAAGAGCAAATTGGTCATCAGTTGGTATTTTGTAAATTGTTGATAATTCAATGCCGTTAAAGTCCACCGGAACGGCGCCTTTTTGAATTAAAATATTATTAGCATTATTTTCGTTTGGTTCTGGTTTTCTAACATATATTTTTCTTCCTTTTCTTAGACCATCAACCACACCCGACCAAGTTCCGCCTTTTTCCGCCGATTCAGCAACATAAATTTCGTCGGCAAGCCCATAAATAATAGGATTACGCGCCATTGCTAATTCTGCTTTCCAAGGCGCCGTTGGAAAGAATGTGCTTAAAACCAAAACATCTCCATCAATTATTTTTTTGTAATAATTTTTGAACCCGGAACCAAATGTCATAATGCCCTGTGGCAACACAATAATACTTTGTCCATTATACTGTATTGCTGAATCTAAAGCTTGCTTATCAACGCCTTTTGCAAAGCCGCTTACTACAACCTTAAATTCACTGCTTGCTAGTTTTGCAATGTTGTCGGTAAACTTTAGCGCAGATTCTGATGCATCCCTTGAACCTACAATTGCAATTGATTTTTCTTCAAGAATTTTTTTATTCCCTTTCACATAGAGAACGGCAGGAGCGTAGGAAGTCTTTAAATTTCCTTTCAATGTTTTTGAGTATTCTTGCGAGGTAATTGGAATAATTTCAAATCCTTGACTAAAGAAAGATTCAGCCAAGAAAGCGTTACTTGCCAATTCAGATTTGGCTTGGTTTAAATCTGAAACTTGCTTGTCATCTAACAGATATTGGTTTTTCCAATCATTTTCATTTAAATGAAAAAACTCCTCAATAGTAATCTTATTTTCATGGAAGAACTTTATGATGAGATTATTGATTTTTAAATGCCCCCATCTTGGCAAGTGTGCTAATGCTATCCAGTATGTTGCTTCTTCTTTTTTCATTTTATAGTGTGTCCCCGCCCACCGTTCTTGCAATTACAATAGGAGCAATTTTAAGCGCCCCAAAAGTAGTTAATAATTTACCTATTTCTTTCACCGTAGCGCCGCTATCAAATATGTCGTCGACAAGGAGAATACTTTTTCCTTTAATTTCATTCGGCGCCGTATATGTGAATGCTCCGCTTACATTATCTGTTTTGAGAAAACCATTTTCAAAAATTTTTTGTTCATTTGTTTTTCTGACTTTTACTAGATTATCAGAAATTGGAAATTTTAAAACTTGTGAGACTTTTAAAGCAAAATTTTTTACTAAATCACCCGAAGAAGTTGGAGGAACATAAAGAATCAAGTCAAATTTTTCTTGACCAAACTTTTTGCGGAATGCTTTAAGAACTAATTTTAAAAGAAAATCTGGGAAATCGCCGCCGTTTTCATATTTTGAACGATGTAAAGCTGTTCCAACATTTGAAACGCCATAGTACGATGCGGCAACGCCGTTTACTATATTAGAACCTTTTGATTCAACATCTAGTTCTGGAAAATAATTTTCTCTGAAATTTTGCAGCTTCTCCATCCATTCGGGTGTAACCGATACGGTAATTTTCTTTTCTCCGGTATTATCACAATTGTTGAAAGCGCGCGTTGTATTGTCCCCCAAATAATCACAAAGGAATTTCATCCTCGATGTATCGGTTTGAACATAAGCAATCATATTTTCAAGATCTAGCAATTTAGCATTTCGTAACTCTTCAAACGTATTAGTGTTTAAAGGTTGAGAGGTTGCAACAAATTCATATTTCTTGCTTTTTCCAATCATTACTTCGCGAATAATTCCCTGCTCAATCAAGTCAGCTTTAATTACTCTAATTTGATTTTGTTTCAAGTTTGTTCGTCTCATTAACTCCCTCTCCCCAAGCAATTCAGTTTTTGTGGTATTGACAACTCTTTCATATTTTGCTATTGCTGGTCTTCCACCCTCAATGAATGCTTCAGGTAATTTTCTATCATCTGGATTGTAAAATAAAATGATGTAAGAAGTTAGTCCGTCTCTACCTGCTCTTCCAATCTCTTGATAATAGTGAATAGGCGATTGTGGAATTTGAGTATGAATTATAAAACGAATGTCAGGTTTGTCAATCCCCATTCCTAAAGCGTTTGTTGAAATAATACATTTCCATTTGTTAGACATCAAACCGTTTTCTATAGCAATTCTTGAATCAGCATCTAACCCTGCGTTATAAGCTGCAGATGAAATATTTAAGTTCTCAAACCACTTGGAATAAATTTCTGTATCAACCCTTGTTCCCGTATAAAGTATTCCCGAACCAGGAAGTTTAAGTACGTTCTTACCAAGCCAAATTAACTTTTCATCTTCTGATGAAACTTTAACAACGAACAATTTGAAATTATCTCGCAATAAATTTCCTCGAATGGTCGCAATGTTATTGCCAATTTGTTGGGCAATATCAAGTTCAACTCTTTTTGTCGCCGTGGCGGTTGTAGCAAGAACAGGAAGACCTTTGGGTAATAACTTAACAAGGTTAATTATCCTTTTAAATGCCGGCCGAAAATCATGTCCCCAAACAGAAATACAATGAGCTTCATCGACTACCACCATAGATAAGTTCATCTGTCGAGCGGCTTCAATCCACTCCACGTTTTCCTGTCTTTCAGGCGCTATATAAAGTATTTTTATTTTACCCTGCTTAGCTTCATTTATTATCTGTGTATTCTCTTCAGGAGTTTGTTCGCTATTAATACATTTTGTAGAAATACCTAACGCAGTCAGTTTTTTGACTTGGTCGCGCATAAGTGCAATCAATGGCGTAAATATTACAGTTGTTCCACTGAAAACAGTAGCCGGAAATTGAAAGCACAGCGATTTTCCAAAGCCTGTCTTTTCGATTAACAATACTTTTTCACCATTCAAGATTTTATCAATAGTCAGCCATTGTTCGTCATAGAATCTTGGGAATTTAAATATTTGTTGTAATTTTATTTCAGCTTCTTGTCTTGTCATTTTCTGTAGTTGTTTATCTATTTCGTTCCACAATTAACAGTTATTTCGATAGTTAAGAATAATTTGTATAATATACCGCTTTGATATTTTATTCGCCATCTATCAACATTTACTTAAGTCTGTGGTTAAACATTTACCCAATCATCTGCAAAACAAACCACCACACAGCGGTTGTAGCAAATGAGAGCATTAAACCGATGCTTACCATTAAGCTGGAAAGTTTCGGGTTCAAATTATATTGTCCCGCAACAATAGCGGCGGTAATGCTTGAAGCCATTGATGCTTCAAAGATGGATGTTTGCGCAACAATTCCTTTCATTCCTGCAAGAAGAACAATTCCGAGAATTATCAGCGGGGCATGAAAAAGTTTGTAGCCGAGTCCGAGAAATAAAAATTTCTTTTCATTCTTCCATTCGGAAAATTGAATTTGAATTCCCACGGAAAAGAGAGCAAGAGGAACAAGCGTTCCAGCAAGTTTTTCCAGCAGCGGATCAATCGGCGAAAGGGAAATGAAGTGCGGAATTGTCAACGCCGCAACAAAAGAAACGAACGGCGGAAATTTTATCAATCCGAAAAATATTTTTCGCAGGTCAGTATTTCCTGCGTGCGCGGCGTGCATTGCGGCAATAACGCCGAACGTTGAAAGCACAATGAACGTCAATTGATCGCAAATGACGGCGATGCGCAAACCTTCATTGCCGAAAAATGCTTGCGTCAAGGGAAAACCGACGAAGGAAGTATTTCCAAGTCCGGCAGATAATAATAATGCGCCGAATGTTTTTGTATCAATGTTCAACGGCGAGGAAAATATTTTTATCACGAGCCACGCGCCGAACCAGACAATCAGCGGCATTGTGAGCGGAAGAAGCAATTCAAAATTCCATTGAATAGTGGGAATGTAATGCAATGCAACAGCCGGAAACGCAACATATAAAATCCACGCGTTAATTCCTTTGTGCGCATCATCAGGAATTATTTTGGCGAAGCGAAGAAAAAAACCTGCAAGAAGACAGACAGCGATCAAAAGAAAATTCATGTAGCGCTGCCCGATTTTGTAATTTCAACACAATCTAAAACTTTTTTGTCGTAACCGTTCAGCGTAACATTGATCATTGCGCGTCCGACGTTTTCCAGTGTTACGTACGATTTTGAAAACAATCTTTTGAATACAGGAAAAAAAAATTTCAAATATTTGTACGGCGAAAGTGTATGTTTCATTCCTTCGATCGGCTCGATAAATCCTGGACGAAAAGCGAACGCGGCTTTGAACGGCATTTTTATCAGATCGTTTTCCGTTTTTCCTTTCACGCGCGCCCACATTAGTTTTCCTTGTTCCGTGCTGTCGGTTCCCATTCCCGAAATGTAGCAGAATGTCATATTCGGATTCAGAACTGTTTGAGCAAAACGCATTGTAAGATCGTACGTAATACGCTTGTATTCTTCTTCCGTTTTTCCAACAGAAGAAACGCCGAGACAAAAATAACATGCGTCATAATTCTTTAATTGGTCGGCAATCGGTGCAAGATTGTAAAAATCGTTATGCACAATTTCTTTCAATTTCGGATGCGTTGTTCCGCACGGTCGTCTTCCCACAACAAGCACAGATTCTACCTGCGGATGATTGAGACAAATGCGCATTACTCCTTCGCCAACCATTCCCGAAGCGCCGGTAACAATTACATTAAGTTTTTTCATAATTCATCAATACGGATAATTTTTTGTCCGCTTACATTAATGCCGCGAAGAAGAGCCGCGTTTGTTTTCATAGTTGAAAGAAAAAGTGATGGAATAAAAAAAGTATTGGCTAAAGCGTTTTGTCGAATCACCGAGCAGGATTTAGTTTTGTTATTTTACTTTAAACCATCGTTCCGTCATTCTTTCAAGCATTCCTGTTTCATTTTTGTGATGATATTCGTTGGAATGATTGTTGTACTCATAATCGTTATGCCAAACAGAAATATTGTGTTCAATTTTTTGTAAAGCGTCTGCAATGTAATGCGCTTCTTCATTTGTTGTTGTAGGATGAAGCGAAATGCGCACCCAGCCCGGTTTTTCCGAAAGGTCGCCGGAATCGATCTTATCCGTAATTGATTGCGAATGCTGCTCGTCCACATGAAGTAAATAATGTCCGTACGTTCCCGCACACGAACATCCGCCGCGCGATTGAATGCCGAATCTGTCGTTTAATAATTTTACCACAAGATTGTAATGAATGTTTTCAAAATAAAAAGAAAACATACAAAGACGTTCTTCAATATTTCCAGCGAGTATATTTAATCGGGGAATGGAGCGAAGCCGCGCGAAAAAAAGCGAACGTAATTCATGTTCCCGTTCCAGAATATTTTCTGTTCCCATTTCTTCTTTTAGTTGAACGGCGAGCGAAGCTTTTATTGCCTGCAAAAATCCGGGAGTGCCGCCGTCTTCGCGCACTTCTATATCGGGAGAAAATTTATGTTTTCCCCACGGATTTGTCCACAGCACCGTGCCGCCGCCGGGCTGGTCGGGAGATTCTAAGTTATACAAATGTTTGTTAAAGATTAACACGCCGGGAGATCCGGGCCCGCCGAGAAATTTATGCGGCGAAAAAATAATTGCGTCTAATTGTTCCCGCTCGTCGTTCGGATGCATATTGATTGAAACATACGGCGCGCTTGCGGCAAAATCTACCACGGCAATTCCGTTATGATCGTGCATAATTTTTGCAAGCCGGTGATACGGCGTTACAATTCCGGTAACATTAGAACAAGCAGAAAACGAGCCGATTTTAAACATTCTATTTTCATATTTTTTTAATGCAGAACGTAAATCATTTTCATCAACAAGCCCATTGCTATCGGCGGCAATAATGTGAACGTCAACTTCGGTCTCATACCACGTTGTTTGATTGGAGTGATGTTCCATGTGTGTTACAAAGACAATCGGGCGCTCGTCTTCAGGAATTGAAAAAGAATTTTTGTACCGTTCAGGAACTTTTACGCCGAGAATTCTTTGAAATTTATTGATCGCCGCAGTCATTCCAGCGCCTACAAACAACAGCGCATCATCGGCGTTTGCGTTTACATGGTTTTTAATTATTTCGTGCGCGTGATGATATGCATGCGTCATCAACCCGCCGGTAATGGTAGATTCCGAGTGCGTGTTGCCGACAAACGGACCGAAGGATTCAAGAATGTTTCGTTCTATCGGTTCGTACAAGCGTCCGCTTGCGGTCCAATCGGCATAGACTAATTTTTGAACGCCGAATTGCGATTGGAATGTCTGGTTAATTCCGAGAATATTATTGCGAAATTTGGAAAAATATGATTCTAACGACGTCAATCTTCCTCCGTTGGTAATGTACAACAAACTACGAAAGAGGAGATGCGAAAGCAAGAACGCGAAAAGTTATTCGGTAAAAAAGGTTTGTACTTTTTCCGCAACCTGTCTGGCGGAAAACGGTTTTTGGAGGTAATCAATATTGCCGTAATGTTCAATTTGAATATCTAACTGTTCTAACGGATAGCCGCTGGTAAGAATAACGGGAATTTTTGGTTCGTGTTCGCGCAAGTTTTCAATCACCGCTTTTCCGTCGGAATCGGTGAGATAAAAATCCGTAATAACAAGATCGAAACTATTTCTGCCGGAATCCAACCATTCGCGCAGCGCCCCTTCAGATTGGAACGGTACTACGGAAAAACCGGAAGCTTGCAAATATTTTGTTACAATACTTAATGTATCCGGGCTGTCTTCAACAACCGCAATTGTTTTACCGCGCCGTAAATTTTTAATTTCCGAATCATCAAATTTTACTTTTAAGCAAACAGGAAAACCAATGGTAAATGTTGTTCCCACTCCGTGCGCAGAATCAACGGCGATGGTGCCATTCAATTTTTTCACCAATGCGCTTACCATAGTTAAGCCAAGCCCAGTTCCGCGGTCGCTTCCTTTGGTGGTAAAAAACGGATCGAATATTTTTTGCAGCACATCTTCCTTCATTCCTATTCCTGTATCGGCTACAGAAAGGAAAATAAGCGAAGGAGAATTTCCTCCGCGGGAAAAAGTTTTTGTTTCAATCGTAATATGTTTTCCGTTGGCGGCGTATTTCTTTTCCCGGATTGCATCGCGCGCATTAACAACTAAATTCGTAATAATTTGTTCCAGCAGCACTTCATTGCTTTCAATCATCGGAAGCGAATCGTCGAGTTTTACTTCAAATTGAATGTCGCGGTCAACCACTTTGCACAGCATGTGTTGAAAATCGTTAATCACCTCGTTCAAACTAATCGGTACAACTTCGTCATTACAGTCTTTGCTTAACGTTAATAGTTTTCTTGTTAACGCTGCTGCTTGTATTACCGCTTTTTGTATTTTCTTAACGCTGTCGTAAACCGGGCTATCTGCAGAAGTTGCGCGGAGCGCGCGCTCGGAATGCAGACTGATTAAACTCATCGAATTGTTAAAATCGTGGGCAATGCCGGCGGCAAGTATGCTTACCGCTTCTAATTTTTGAATTCGCAGAAGCTGTTCGTGCAGTTGTTCGTTATCCGTAACGTCGGTTATCATTGCAATAATGCTTGCAACGCCGCCGCGTTCAACAACCGGGGCAAGAACAGTAGAATGAAATCGCGAAACATTCGGCGAAAATACCCATCGAATATCGCTTGTGATTTTAGGAAGTTTTCGCTCTGCTATAAGCGCAATGTCTCGGTTTAAACGCTCTTTCGATTCTCCTGTAAGAAATTCAAACACGGAGTGTAGTGTTACGCATTCAGGAAATTTATTCTTTAGGTTTGAGTAAATAAGCGAGCCATCCAAATTGAATTGCATAACAATAAACGGCGCGTTTTCTATTAGCGTTGTAAATCGTAAATCGCGCCGATGAAACTCGGCGAATGGTTTTTGAAATGCGCTTTCAGCAGATTTTATTTTGAAAAAGAGAACAACAAGCTGCGCTGCAAATGCGATGGTAATTACTGAAAACAATAGCGTGATATATTGTGGAAAGAAAAATGCGGAAAAAATTCCTGCAACAAGAAGCGCAGAGCTAAAAATTGCATAATTTTTACACGATTTCATCTTCAGAGAAAATGATTCTGTATTGAAGTCGGTTGTTTCCACAAAAAGTTGTTAGTTGTTAATGTTTTTATGGGCGCACAAAATCCCATTCGGTAATAAAATGAGAAAAAAAAGCGATTGGGTCACGTTAGAAAGTTTTAAAATGGCGTTAAGATTTGCTAATATGTGTGTGTGATGGGTAACAAACAAGAAGGAGTCTTCAAAAACAACAAAAATCAGAGCTTTTTAATCAATATAAGCGAAAGGTCGTCTGTTGGTTTTTCAGTGCGCGCAAAACGGTCAATCTCGGTAAGCAAAGCAAGTCCAATGTTAGACGGCTCATTTCTGCTATTGGTAATAAAAAATCGCATTAAACGATCTTTTCCAAAAAATTCTCCCAATTCATTCTTTGCTTCGGTTAAACCGTCGGAATATAGAATTACAATATCGCCGGAAGTAAGAATAACTTCTTGTTCATTGTAAACCACCGCGCGCGCAAGTCCCAACGCAGGATCGCCTTTGGACATTTCTTCAACAGTAGAATTTCTAACAATAAGCGCGGGCAAATGTCCGGCGTTTATCATTCGCACAGAATTAAAATCTGCCGCCAGCCGGCAGTAAATCATTGAAGCAAATATATTTGAAGGACTGTCTCGATGAAAAATTGTGTTGATTCGCGAGATCAACGATGAAAGCGAAGAATCGTCGTACGCTAACGCGCGAAGAGTCGCCTGTAGTTTTGTTGTTAACAGCGCGGCATGCAAACCTTTTCCGGCAACATCGGCAATGGCGAGTCCGTAACGTTTTTCATCAAGGCGAAGCGCATCAATCAGGTCGCCGCAGACTTCGTTTGCCGGGCGGCTGTACAGCCAGACCGACCAGCCGGAAATATTCGGATGTTCTTTTGGCATTAGCGCTTGTTGAATTTTTCTTCCTTCCGCAAGTTCATCATGCGCAAGAAGTTTATCTTTTAGTTCCAGCAAAATTATTAGAATAAAAGCAATCATACCGATTGAAATATTTCCCTGCACATTGGAATCGCCGTTGTTAACGCGAATGTTGAACAGCGAAAGAATGCCGACAAGAAATAAAAATCTTCGCCACACGGTAAGTTTTAAAAACATTGCGCGTAAAATCCACCACGTAATCCACACAAACCGCTGTAGTTTATTCATCTTGGTAAGTTGTGAAATTTGTTCTTCGGTGAGATAAAAATTTTTTAATTCGGAAGAATGTTTACGGATCCGAATGCTTACATCCGACGACATTATATCGTTATACAGAGCGCGGAAAAAATTTGAATGGTTTGATTGTTGTTCAGTTTTCATTAAAAAATCTACGGACAAAACAGAAAAATGTTCCGAATAACGGTAGTTACGCAAAAAGAGAAAAGTCAACGTCATTCCCGCCCGCCTTCTCCGCTCCGAAGGGATCCCTTCGGGAGAGTCCTTCGTGACCTATGGCGGATGAGGCGGACAGGCATGTTTTTAGCGGGAATCCCCGCCTGCCAACTATAAAAATAATATGGCGGGCAGGTATATAATGGTTGCCCGACTTCGTCGTTCAGGCGGGCATTTCCCAAAGGGATTCCTTTGGAACGGGCATGACGAACTTACTTTTTTAAGTATTTTTTTATTTTGCGCACCTTCAGCGAGTAACTATTTTTTTAAATAGTCGCCATAAAGTTTTTCAATACAATCCGGACAGACGCCGTGCGTAAAGGATGCCTGCGTATGTTTTGCAACATACGTTTCTACTTGCTGCCAGTATCCGGCATCGTCTCGAATTTTTTTGCAGTTAGAGCAAATAGGAAGCAAACCGCTCAGCGTTTTAACGTTTGAAAGAGC
Organism: uncultured Chitinophagaceae bacterium; assembly: GCA_964463935.1. GTDB lineage: Bacteria > Bacteroidota > Ignavibacteria > UBA10030 > UBA8401 > JACFMZ01. The sequence continues at coordinate 12,455 of CAYXEE010000018.1, forward strand.
ATCCATTAACTCCATAATCAATTTTTCTTTTTCGTCTTCTGCTTTTTTCTGTTCGGTAATATCGTAACAAACTACCAGCGTTCCAATACTAACGCCCTTAGCATTTTTAATTTCCGATTTTGCGGCTTTGAACCACAACATTGTATCGCCGCTTCCTTTCAACGGCAGAATTGCCGATGCAATGCCGCTGGTAATAAACGCAGAAAATCCTTTCCATTGCTCAAATGATTGTTCGCAGTACATTCCAATTGGAGATTTTTTCATCTCAAAAAACTTTTGTGCGGCGTAATTTATATCAATAATACGTTTTTGAAGATCAACGACTACAACAAGCTGCTGCATTGTAGCAAACAAAACATCGTGAGCAATCGGCGCAATATTAAAAAGCCGATGCTGCATAACGCTCCACAGCAAAACCGCGCCGGAAATTGTAAACGCAATCGGCGTTGTATCTAAACTCGGAATGCCGAGCCGGAAATTATAAATAATATTGCCAATCCACGGTATTAGCGCGCTTAGTAAAACTGCCGCCGCTTGCCGTTGATATACTTTGTAAATGATTCGAGTTTGGCGGATAAATAAAATTGCTGCGGAAATATTTAAAATATAGAGATATACCACCATTACCCAAAACAGCGGTCCGTGATGGTATTCAACAAACATTCCCAGAGGATTGGGAACAAGTTCTGTTTTTGTCCAGATGAGATGATGATAATTATTTGTCAGCGCGGCAGCAACAAACAGCGGCGGCAGACTCCACAATGCGAGTAAACGCATTGGGGTAATATACCGCGAATATCCGCAGTAGTGGAGAGCAAAGCAAAACCACGCCGGAGAAGTGTTGACGATTCCGAAATAACTTATCTGCGACCAGAATGTTTTTTCTTCCAAAACTTGCACGTACGCTTCCAGCGCCCCGGTAAGCGCCCAGAATGAAGCGGAAAGCATTATTACAAGAAAATATCGATTACCGGGAAGCGCGCGGTGTTTCCACGAATAATACGCAACCCACAACGAAAGAAGGGAAGTACCAAGAAGAATATCGCCGTATATGGAATGATGCCAGCTCAAAAAAATTTTTTTCCTTATGTGAACCGTATAACGGATGTTACGCAAAAAAAATATCCGCAAATTAAAGCGCGCATTAGCCACGACCTTTAGGTCGTGAAAAAAAAATAACACAAAGTAAACGGGCTTTAGCCCAGAATTCTCAATGCTTTGGGGGCTAAAGTCCAACTATTTTTGTTTCTGTACTGTACCCCGACCTGAAGGTCGGGACTATTCAAGAATATAGTTGCGTAACATGAACAGCATAATATACGTAAATTTTAAGATTAGCAGAAGAAGTTCAGCGTGTGTTAATTGTAAAAATTTTTTACAACAACAGCAGCCGGTTTATTTTTGCACGTATAATTTTTTTCCGGTATTGAAGAGATAACGCTTTCCCAATTCCACCAAAACATTCCAGCGCAGAACGATTCATTTTTAAAAGAAGAAATCATACAACTGTAAAAAAATTCCTGCGCAGAATAATCAACCGATATATTAGCAGAATTTCCGATTGAAAAATCGTACGGAGCGGCAAGCGCGCCGGAAGCGGATTGACAGCCGAGTTCTGTGATAATAGCTTTCTTTCCGTATTTCAGCGACACAGAGCGCAGCAGAGATTTCCATTGTTCTATGCGTTTCATCGCATCGCCGTACGAAGGAAGCGCAGAATAATTTTTTTCAGCAAGCGGAACATACGCGCCGGTTCCGATATAATCAAGCTCGTTCCAGAATTCAATCTGTTGAAATTCTGTCTGCTGTATTTCAAACGCGCCGCTCCAATTTGCGGAATACGTTAATTTCCCGGAATATTTTTTCCGCACATCCGCGATAAGAGCTTTCCATTGCGGCGTAAATTTGGGTTGTGTAGCGCGCAACAGTTCCGTGCCGATGCAAAGCATTTCTATATGAAGCGATTCGGCAAGCGAAGCGTATTTTAAAATCATAGTTCTGTACGAAGCAAACCATTTTCCATTATCATCCGGCAGAATTGCGCCGCGCCATTCGCCGGAATTCAGATCTACGTGCGGCTTCAGCATAATTTTCATTCCATTGGCGCGCGCACGCGCAACCGCCGCCGCAATATCTCCGGGCGTAGAAGTTGCATACCATGAATTTCCCGTAACGGGATTTTTCTTTGAAATATTCGGCTGAATATCGGCGCTCAGCGGCGATGTTTGAAATTCAAAAACGCAAAGCGCAATCCACTTGCTTGAAGTTTGCGAATATAAATCTTCAATCGCTTGCAAAGAATTTCCTTGAGCAAAACCATTCGTATCGAACGAGGTGTAAGAAAATCCCTTAAACTCAACATTGGATTCAACAAACGGCTCAACGCCTTTATCATTACACGATGAAAAAAGAACAACTGCAAAAATGAAAAGACCTGCGCCGCGCATTATGTATTAAAACGGGTAAGATGTTTATCGTGCAGACGAGAAAGCAGAAGAAGGGAAACGCTTGCGCCGACCGCGGCGAACAACATATCGGACTGCGTATCCCACACATAACCCTGCGTGGCAAGAAATGCGTCGGCGGATTCGCCCGATGCTTCGGCAACGAACCACTCAAAAAATTCGTACATCGCGCTGAATGCAAGAGTTAAACAGACAATAACAAAACCGCGCCACGATTTTTTAACAACATTTAAGCGGATAAAAATTTCTCTAATTATTATTGCAGGAATAAAACCCTGCGCAAAATGTCCGACTTTGTCGTAATTGTTTCGCGCATGATGAAACGTATCGCGTATCCAATTAAACAACGGAACTTCCGCATACGTGTAATGCCCGCCGATAAATAAAATTACGCTGTGAATAAGAATAAGAGCGTATGCAAGATTTGTCAGTGGAAAACGTTTGTATGAAGCCAACAGAGCGGCAACAGCAAGAAGCGAGGGAAGAACTTCAAGAAACCAAATAAAATATTCTTTAGGATTTATTGCAGACCAGAGAAATGCCGCCGCATACACTACTAAAAAGGAAATATGAACTTGACGTCGTTTCATAGAAAAAGGTAAATGTTTTTAACGCAAATTTCCACGCAAAAAAATTTTTTCTTTTCCAAACATCTTCCGTATTTTACTGCGGAAATGTCGAATGCCAAAAAATATATCGCGCATCTTGATCTTGATTGCTTTTTCGTTTCCGTGGAAAGAATTAAAAACCCGAATTTAATTGGAAAACCGGTAATTGTCGGCGGAACAGGAAGGCGCGTGGTCGTTTCTTCCGCTTCGTATGAAGCGCGGGAATACGGCGTTCGTTCTGCAATGCCGACAAA
>CAYXEE010000019.1:0-15636 GCA_964463935.1 uncultured Chitinophagaceae bacterium
TGCGCTTGAATGGGCGCAGCAATGCGAACAACTCGGCGCCGGAGAAATTCTTTTAACCAGTATGGATCGAGACGGAACAAAAGAGGGCTATGATGTTACATTGCTGAAACGTATGACATCATCGCTTCGCATACCGGTAATTGCAAGCGGCGGCGCGGGAAATCTTGAACATCTTGCAGACGCGCTGATTAACGGCAACGCAGAGGCAGTTCTTGCCGCTTCAATTTTTCATTTTCGGCAATACACAATTAAAGAAGCGAAAGAATTCTTGCGTTCAAAAAATATTGCAGTGAGAATCTAACAAATAAAGACCCGACGGGTATAAACAAAAATTATGAAATTACTTGATGAAGTAAAATTTGATGCGAACGGCTTGATTCCAGCAATCGCGCAAGACAGCGCATCGGGCGATGTGTTAATGATGGCCTGGATGAACAAAGAAAGCTTGGAAGAAACTGTTCGCACAAAGCGCGCCGTATATTACAGCCGTTCAAGAAAAAAACTCTGGCGCAAAGGGGAAGAATCAGGAAATTTTCAAGAAGTAAAATCTATAAGTATAGATTGCGATGCGGATGTTGTTCTGCTCCGTATCATCCAAATCGGCGGAGCGGCGTGTCACACCGGACATAGAACCTGTTTTTATAGAGAAGCGGTCAGCGATGGAAATGATTTTTCAGAAAAAAACGATATTGTATTCGATCCGAATCAAGTATATGCAAAACATTCCGCTGATAAGAAATGAAAATTGTCATTATCGGACATATGTGTATTGATCACTATCATTTTGAAGATGGTACTGTACAGCGAGTGTTCGGCGGAATCTATAATTCTATTGCCGCTATGGCAAGCATTGCAGAACGAAATGATGTAATTATTCCGGTAGTTTCAGTCGGACATAATGAATACGATGAAATTCTTTCTGAGTTGAAAAAGTATTCTAACATTGATAATAAAGGAATTTCGGTTTTTGACGGCGAAACAAATTCTATTCACCTAAGCGCTGAAAAAGGAAATGTTCTGAAAGGTTCTAAAACTCTTTCTCCGGCAATTTCATTTTCGCAGATTGAACAATTTCTAAAAAATGCAGATGCCGTGTATGTAAATTTGCAATCTGGTTTTGATATAACGCTCGAAACGCTGGATCACATTCGTTTAGAAATTCGGAATAAAAAAATTCCGCTGTATCTTGATATGCACAATATTACGCTTGGCGTTAATCCCGATGGAACAAGATTCCGCCGCCCGATGAGCGATTGGCGGCGCTGGTGCTTTATGACTGATTTTGTTCAAATGAACGAAGAAGAAGCGGCAGGAATTTCTATTGAAGGTTTCAGCGATGAACTGCTGGCAAAACAAATGATGCCGTTGATGGTGAAAGCGTTTATTCTTACGCGCGGCGTAAAAGGAATTTCGCTGTATCAAGATGCGCACAAACATTTGGTAACAAAAAATATTTCCGGCTCTTCAAATGACAATTCTGCTCATTCGATTGGCGCGGGCGATATTTTCGGCTCGTTGTTTATTTTATATTTTCTAAAATTAAAAAATATCGTTGAAGCGGCAGAAAAAGCATCGTCGGCTGCTGCGATAAGCGCAAAATATTTCGGTTTGCAAAAATTTGAAATGTTAAAAGAGATTGCCTCGGCATGAAAAGGATTTTAGTGTGCGGCAGCAACGGATTATTAGGTCAGCAATTGGCGTGGATGCTGAAAGAAAATCAAGAATTTGAAGTTTTGCATACTTCGCATCACCGCTCGTTTTATCTTGGAAATATTTTTGATTACACGCAGCTTGATATAACAAACCGCAGCGATGTAAAAAGTTTGGTTTCAAGTTATAGACCGGATGTTGTTCTTAATGCGGCGGCAATGTCCAATGTTGATGTATGCGAACGCGAACGCGAAGCGGCGTGGAAAGCAAATGTTATCGGCGTTGAAAATCTTGCAGAAACTGCTCGCAGAATTGGCGCGAAACTTATTCATGTTTCTACGGATTATGTGTTTGATGGAAAAAGCGGACCGTATAGCGAAAGCGATAGAACCAATCCGATAAATTATTACGGAAAGACAAAACTTGCCGGAGAAAATGTTCTTCTTGGCAGCGCGATTGATTACGCAATTGTAAGAACAATAGTTGTTTATGGCGCCGGCAAGAATATAAAAAATAATTTTGCGCTTTGGGTAATTAACAGCTTGAAACAGAATAAAACTATTCGCTGTTATATTGATCAAATATCTAACCCGACATTCGTGCAAGACCTTGCGCAGGCAATTATTTCTGCAGTACAGTACAATGCAAAGGGACTATATCACATTTGCGGATGCGAAACATTAAGCCGGTACGAATTTGCTCGCAAGATTGCCAATATTTTTAATTTAGATTCGTCTTTAATAAACGAGGCAAATTCCGGCGAGGTCGAACTTCCGGCGCAGCGCCCGCGTATTACCGGATTTAAAATTGAGAAAGCAAAAAAAGATTTGCATTATTCGCCGATGCGCGTTGCAGAAAGTTTAAAAATTATGCGGCATCAGATAGATGGAATTTCATTGAACTAAACAGGAAATTATGAATAAAACATTTTCTCTTGTATCGCTTGGCTTTGTTCTTGGCTTGTTTTTTTTGCAGTCATGTTCGCCAACAAAAGAAATAGCGAAGGTAGAACAACCGAACGCGGAGTTATTTAAGAAATCCGTTCCCACTTCTACGTTTAAAATGCTGTCTATTAACATTAAACATCAGTTGCAAGATAAAACTGACGTTAAAAAATTTTCTGATTGGGCAAAATCAGTCGGCGCGGAAGTGATTGCAGTTCAACAGATTTATCGCCCGACAGATTCGAAGCCGGGGTTTGATCCGGTGCAGGAACTTGCAAAAAAACTTGATATGCGGTCGTTCTTTGGTAAAGCCCGGTACTACCAAGGGTGGGATTCGGGCAATGCGTTGTTCAGTTTGTATCCAATTCAGCAGACAAATATTTTTCTACTTCCCGTTGGTAAAGGGAAAGTGCGCCGCTCGCTTACATTTGGCGTAATTGATACAGGAATGCAAGGAATCGGTTTCGGTTCAACCGAACTTGATGATGCGGAACTTGCAGAACGAATTAAACAGTCGTACGAAATTATGTCTATTGCAGAATCAATGAAAGAATATCCGATTGTTGTTGCGGGTTCATTCGGCGAAAATGCACAAGGAAAAACAACCAACAAAATGAATGAAAAATTTTCTGTCTGCAATTTGCTGAATGAAAATGCCGTTTCGTTAGAGCAGCACGTGTACACATTAAAAAATTCAAAAATAAAACCGATTTCATCGGAAAAAGTTTCATTTGGAAATTCCGATGGAATTGTTGTAACGTTAGAAATTCAACAATAGGAAATAGTATGCTCGATTTAAAATTTATCCGCGAAAATAAAGAATTGGTAAAGCGCGGTATCGCTTCAAAAAATTTTGATGATAATGTTGATGAAATTATTGAAGTGGACGAACAGCGACGCCTGCTGATTGGAGAAGGGGAAGCGCTGAAAGCAAAGAAGAACGATGTTTCCGCAAAAGTCGGTCAGATGAAAAAAGCCGGAGAAGATGCATCCGCAATTATTGAGGAAATGAATTCCGTTAAAATCCGCATTCAACAGATTGATGATGAATTAAAATTAGTTGAAGAAAAATTAAACGGTCTGCTTCTTACTGTTCCCAATGTTCCGCACCCTTCAGTTCCAATTGGAAAAACGCCGGATGATAATCAATCAATTTTTGAATGGGGCGAAAAACCGAAAAACGAATTTCCGCTGAAACCGCATTGGGAAATTATTTCCTCGCTTGGAATTATTGATTTTGAGCGCGGCTCGAAAGTTGCAGGGGCAGGATTTCCATTTTATATAGGCAAAGGCGCATCATTGCAGCGCGCGCTCATCAATTTCTTTTTAGATAAAGCGGCTGAACACGGATACAAAGAACTTCAAGCGCCGATTGTTGTGAATGAAGACAGTGCGCGCGGAACGGGACAAATTCCCGACAAAGAAGATTTAATGTATGTTGCTACGCGGGACGAATTGTATATGATTCCGACTGCGGAAGTTCCTGTTACAAATTTTCACAGAAAAGAAACATTTGAAGAAAAACAACTGCCGATTAAATATGCCGGTTATACGCCCTGTTTCAGACGCGAAGCCGGTTCATACGGTAAAGATGTGCGCGGCTTGAACCGTTTGCATCAATTTGATAAAGTGGAATTAGTAAAATTTGTTCATCCCAAAACTTCGTACGATGAATTAGAATCGCTTCGCGGCGATGCGGAACGATTGTTGCAGCTTTTAGGGTTGCCCTATCGCGTACTGCTGATGTGTACCGGCGATATGGGATTTACGCAAACAAAAAAATATGACCTTGAAGTATGGGCGGCAGGTCAGCAAAAATGGCTCGAAGTTTCTTCGTGCAGCAATTTTGAAACATTTCAATCGCGCAGAATGAATATTCGTTTTAAATCTACAGAAACGGGACGCCCGGAATTTCTTCACACGCTGAACGGCTCAGGACTTGCATTGCCGCGCGTGGTGGCGGCGATTATTGAAAATTATCAAACGCCGGAAGGAAAAGTTATTGTTCCGAAAGTTCTGCATCCTTATACAAAATTTACGTTGATTGAATGAAGTCTCTCGCGCGATTATTTCCATATCTTGCAAAATATAAACGAACGCTCTATTTCGGATTGCTTACCGTTATTGTGAGCAATCTTTTTGCTGTTGCTACGCCGTGGTTTATCGGCAAAGCGATTGATGAAATGAAGCGCGGATTGGAAACAGGAATTCTCAATCACTCCGATCTTCTTTATTATGTCGGAATCATTGTCGGCTTTGCAGTTATTTCCGGCGTTATGTTGTTTCTTACCCGCCAGACAATAATTGTTGTTTCAAGAAAAATTGAGTACGATCTTCGCAACGATTTTCTTCTGCATATTCAAAAACTTCCGTACAGCTATTTTCAAAATACGCCGACCGGCGATTTAATGGCGCACGCCACAAACGATATCAGCGCGGTAAGAAATGTTCTTGGTCCGGGAATTATGTACCCTTCCGATACATTTATGACGTTCTCATTTTCGCTGACTTTGATGTTTGTAAAAGATTGGCAGTTAACATTGCTCACGCTTATTCCGCTTCCGTTTGTTTCGTATGCAGTGTACAAACTCGGTCAATATATTCATAAAAAGTATAACGACCGTCAGGAACAATATTCGCTTCTTACAACCAAAGCGCAGGAAAATCTTTCAGGCGCGCGCGTTGTAAAAGCATACGCTCGCGAAGAATATGAAATGGAATATTTTAAGAAAAATCTTGTTCTTGCCAAAGCTCAATCGGTAATGTGGCCGCTCATGTTTGTGCTTATCGGTCTTTCGCTTCTTATTGCCGTATATGTCGGCGGACTGAAAGTTATTAACGGCGAAATTACGATCGGCACATTGACTGCATTTTTTACATATCTTTCGCTTCTTATCTGGCCTATGATTGCGTTCGGCTGGGTAACAAATATGATTCAGCAAGGCGCCGCATCAATGGCGCGCTTAGCAAAAATTTTTGATATTGTTCCGGAAATCCGCGATACAGATACTACCGATACTTCTATTTCCGAACTTCACGGTGAAATAGAATTTTGCAATGTCTCGTTCACGCATAAAAGCGCGCGCCAGCCGGCATTAAAAAATATTTCGCTCAAAATTCCCAAAGGAAAAATTCTTGCTGTTGTAGGGTACACCGGTTCCGGGAAAAGCGCTCTTGTAAATTTAATTCCTCGTTTGTTTGATGTAACAAGCGGCGAGCTTTTCATAGATGGAAAAAATGTTAAAAACATTCCTCTTGCAGCGCTTCGAAATAATATTGGCTACGTACCGCAGGAAACGTTTCTCTTTTCCGATTCAATTGCAGAAAATATCCGTTATGGCGACGACGATGCCGAGCGCGAATTGATTTACGAATCGGCGGAAATTTCTCAAATAGCAAAAGATGTCGCAGATTTTCCGCAGCGCTTTGATACAATTCTCGGCGAACGCGGCATTACGCTTTCCGGCGGACAAAAGCAGCGCACCAGTATTGCGCGTGCAATTTTACGAAAGCCGAAAATTTTAATTCTCGACGATGCTCTTTCCGCTGTTGATACGCATACAGAATCGGAAGTGCTTTCGCGTCTGCGAAATGTTATGAAAGAACGAACAAGCATAATAATTTCACACAGAATCTCTACTGTGCAAGATGCAGACAATATTATTGTTCTTGATAAAGGTGAAATTGCAGAGCGGGGAACGCACGATGAATTAGTTGCGCTCAACGGAATTTACGCGAATCTGCACAAGAAACAATTGCTTGAAAAGGAATTGGAAGAACTGTAATGCAGGATGATGAAATTTTAGGAAAAGCATACGATGCGCAGTTGATGCGCAGATTAATTAAATACTTATCGCCGTATAAGCGGCAGATATTTCTTGCAATTATTTTTGCGCTTGCAATGGCCGGCTTAGAAGCGGTGCGTCCGTACTTTACAAAAATTGCCGTTGATAAATATATTGCAAATAAAGATTCTCACGGCTTACTGCTTCTTACGATAGCGTTTCTTGCATTGTTAATAATTCGCGGCGCGGTGCAGTATTTTAATTCTTTTATTACGCAGCGAGTCGGACAGCTTACAATTTTTGATTTGCGAATGGAGATTTTCAGCCATTTGCAAAAACTTTCGCTCAAATTCTACGACAAAAATCCAATCGGCAGACTAATAACGCGCGTAACGAACGATACCGAAGTATTAAATGAAATGTTCTCTTCCGGCATTGTAATGGTTTTTTCCGATGTGTTTATGATTATCGGTATTTTATGGTTTATGTTTACAATGAATTGGCAGCTTGCGCTTGTTTCACTTTCCGTTTTGCCGATTTTATTTTATGGCACATTTTTGTTCAGGCGCAAAGCGCGCGAAGCATACCGGGAAGTGCGTTTACAAATTGCGCGCATAAATACATTTATGCAGGAACATATTACCGGAATGCTTGTTGACCAAATTTTTAACCGTGAGAAAAAAGCATTTGAAGAATTTGATAAACATAACGCCGGACACCGCGACTCAAATGTAAAATCAATTTTGTATTACGCAATTTTCTATCCAACTGTCGATCTCATCGGCGCAATCGCTGTCGGTTTAATTATTTGGTATGCCGGAGGGAACATGCTGGATGGCGCAGTTACTATCGGAACGGTAATGGCGTTTCTTCAGTTCAATGAAATGTTTTGGCGTCCCATTCGCGATCTTTCTGAAAAATATAATATTATGCAGACCGCCATGGCATCGTCCGAAAGAATTTTCAAATTACTTGACGACAAAACGTTTATTGATGAATCCGATAAACCGATACCATTGCACAATGTGCGCGGTGAAATAGAATTTCGCAATGTGTGGTTTGCTTACAATAATGAAGAATGGGTGTTGAAAAATGTTTCGTTTAAAATTTCTGCCGGCGAAACGGCGGCGTTTGTCGGTCATACAGGCGCAGGGAAAACAACAATTACAAGTTTACTTTCTCGATTTTATGAAATTCAAAAAGGAGAAATTTTAATTGACGGCGTAAATATTCGCAGTCTTGCGTTAAAAGATTTGCGCAAAAATATTGCCGTTGTACTTCAAGAAGTTTTTCTTTTTTCCGGCGATATAAAAGGAAATATCAATCTCGGCAGCAAGGAAATATCTTTGCCGCAAATACAAGAAGCGGCGAGAATTGTCGGTGTGGATAAATTTATTGAACAACTTCCAAAGCAATACGATGAAGAAGTGAAAGAACGCGGCGCAACGCTTTCCGTAGGGCAGAAACAGCTTCTTTCGTTTGCGCGCGCGCTTGCATTTAATCCGAAAATCCTTATTTTGGATGAAGCAACTTCAAGCGTTGATACAGAAACCGAACTGCTTATACAATCGGCAATTCAAAAATTGCTAGCAAACAGAACGGCAATTGTTATTGCGCATCGGCTTTCAACAATACAAAGCGCAAATAAAATTATTGTCATGCACAAGGGAGAAATTCGAGAAGTTGGAAATCATCAAGAACTTTTGGCAAAAGACGGCATTTACAAAAAATTATATCAATTGCAATACAAAGAACAGGAAGCATAAATTATTTAAAATATTTTCACTAATCATTATCCCCGGTAGCTATGAAATATCTCTTTTTTATTTTTCCAGCCTTACTTTTTTCACAAACAATAAAAATTGACGGCGTTGTTATAGATGATTCGACAAAAAATCCATTAGCATTTGCAACAATTAGAATTTTAGAATCGGAAATTGTTACGTCGTCCAACAAAGAGGGAAAATTTATTCTCGATTGTAAAAAGGGAGAATACACATTTGTTGTAACGTACGTTGGATATTATTCCAAAAATATTGCGCTTGAAATTAATCGCGATACCGTTGTTGCAATAGGACTTCAACCCGCAGTGATTCAACTTCCAGAAGTTACAGTTAACAGCAGCGACGAAGATCCTGCAATGGAAATAATGCGCAATGTCATAAAGCGACGCGAAAAAAATTACGAAGGTCTGAAAAATTATGAAATGAGCGGATACAGAAAAAATATTTTGTATTCCAAAGGGAAAATAGCAATACTTGACGAGCAATTTGTTCGTCAAATTTACGAACCTAACGGAGTAAGTAAAGATTTTGTTCTTTCATCGCATAAATCTGATAATATTAAAAAAAATCCCCTGCCAATAAGTATGAATATCGGCGGTTCGTTGTTTTTTACCGGCAGCAAATTTTCGTTAAAGATGCAAGATAATTCCAAGAATATAGTTTTTCCGTTGGACGATAATGCACTTTCATATTATGATTTTAAATTAGTAAATACTAAACTAACCGGCTCCGATGCGGTTTACACAATTCAAATTCTTCCAAAGTCATCGTTACTCCCTTTAGTAAAAGGGAAAATATTTATTACCGATAGAAATTTTGCTCTGGTTGGCGCGGATGTAGAAACAAACGAAGGATGGTCGCTTTCTTTCATTAGAAATTTTTCCATGAAATTTATTCAATCGTATGCAAATTATGATGGTTATTGGATTCCGCAATTCTCCGAAGTTGAAATCAGCGGTTCGGTAAATGTGTTTAACGGATTGATTAGCGTTCCTGAAATGAAATTGATTGAAGTGTACTCGGCAAGTACTTGTAAAGTAAACGGCATCGTGCCGGATTCTGTTAAAAGTGCGCGCCGCTCCCGCTTCGGCGGATATACCGCCGACACGCTGAAAGCATTTACAAAACTTGAAAGAATTGTTAAAAGTAAAAATAAACCCAATGCAGATTTTCAATTATTTGAGCCAACGGTTACACCGCTGGAAATTTCGAAAGAAGCTATGGATACGCTCCGCCCGCTTGCGCTTACGGAAAGCGAAAAAATTGCTTTGAAAGAGTTAGATAGTACGCAGACATTGAATAAAACAATGGAAGTTCGCGGTTCGTGGCTGTTCAGTTTATTTCGCGAAGATTCAAACAGAACATTTTGGGCAAATGCCGCAATTGGAATTGCAAAACATGGAATGCTGCATAATAATCGCGTAGAAAGCGTTACTCCCGGCGTTTGGTTTGATATAGACGAAATGAATTCAAAAATTTTTTATAGAGGAGAAATTGCTTACGCAACAGGTCCTCAATTAGTCGAATGGCAGGCAGGAGGCGGAGTTAATTTCGGCGAAGATCATCTTGATAGATTTGATGCTAATATTTGGGAAACTATTAAGCCGTGGAGTCAATCGCGGTTTATTTCAAAATCATTTAATTCTACGGTGTTTTACAGTTACGGAATAGATTCCTACAATTATCTTCGTTCATCCGGTTTTAATGTTGGCGTTCATAAATATTTTACCGATTCACTTTTTGTAAAATTCTATTGTAATTTTGAAATGGAACAATCCATCGGCGGAAGTTTTAATGTGTGGAGCAAGAATAAAAAACAAACGCCGAATCCCGCTGTGAACAATGGATAAAATAATTCGTTGAAATTGCAATTTGGTTTTGAACCGTATTCGCCCTTTCCATTTTTAATTCAATCTTTAACGAGATTGGTTGTGGATGCTGATTTTTCTTTGCCGCTCATTGGCAGCGATTTTAATTTCCAACGGTACTGTATTTCCGGCTCAACCCGGTATAATACTCTGTATTCGTTAATGTTGGAGTCTCCATATTTATACATTGCAGGCGAAGCAAGCGCAATTTTTGGAAATTACGGAATTCAACATCTTGCAGCTCCGCCCGCTTCGCAAGCAATCTATTCACAGTCGGGAACGCTGAAAGGGAAGCAACATTATTCGCTTGTCGGAACTTCTTACGCAATGCTGCAAGTTGAACATAACTGGCAAACGCTTCCTTTTGCATTGACGGGAATAAAAGAATTAAGCGAATCAAAAATTCAAATTATTACCGGCGGAAGTATTGCTAATAGTTGGAACAATAGCGCTTACTACATTCGTAAAAACAATTGGAAACCGTATTGGGAAGCGTATCTCGGATTTGGCGGCGTTCTGAATATTTTTAGATTTGATGTCGTACATTCTTCGGAAAAAATAAATTTAATTAAAATCAGCTTCTCGCCGCTTATTGTAAATTAAAAATTACAAAGAGCGAATTTACAGTTTGCGCTTTTTGTTTACTTGCGCATTCATTTTATTTTGGCTACTTTTTTGAAAATAATATAATTTAGATTTATGGAGAACTACAATGGCGGCACATGGAAAAGTAATTACGTTAGAACGCTACATTATTGAAAGCGAACGCTCGCATCCCGGCGCAACCGGACATTTTTCAAATATTCTGCGGGATTTTACGCTGGCAATAAAAATTATTTGGCGCGAAGTTAGCAAAGCCGGTTTGGCAAACATTCTTGGCGCGGCAGGGAAAGAAAATATTTCCGGCGACTCCGTTAAGAAATTAGATGTATTTGCTGATGAAGTTATTTACAAAGCGATGGATCATGGCGGGCATTTATGCTGCATTGGTTCTGAAGAGAACGAAGATATTTTACTGCTTCCAAAACATTATCCTAAAGGAAAATATGTTTTATTGTTCGATCCGCTTGATGGTTCGGGCAATATTGATGCGAATGTAAGCATTGGAACAATTTTTTCAATCTACCGCCGTATTTCGCAAGGCGAAGACGGGACTCTTGATGATTGCATACAGCCCGGATATAAACAAATTGCCGCAGGATATGTTGTGTACGGTTCAAGCACTATGTTTGTGTACACTACGGGAGACGGCGTTCACGGTTTTACGCTTGATCCAAGCATCGGCGAATTTTTGCTGTCGCATGAAAATATTCGAATTCCCAAACGCGGAAAAATTTACAGCGTAAACGAAGGAAATTATAAATGGTGGGGGAATGGAGTTAAAAAATATATTAAATATTTGCAGGAAGAAGATAAAGCAGAAGGGAGACCGTACACCGGAAGATACATCGGTTCGTTAGTTGCAGATTTTCATCGCAATTTGTTGTATGGCGGAATTTATTTGTATCCGGGCGATGCGCGCAACCCGAACGGTAAATTACGCCTTATGTATGAAAATAATCCGCTGGCGTTTATTTGCGAACAAGCCGGCGGCAGAGCGATTGACGGTACGAAGCGCATTCTTGACGTACAGCCGACATCGCTTCATCAACGTACGCCGCTGTTTATTGGAAGCGAAGAAGATGTAACGATATGCGAAAAATTTCTGAAAGAAGAAATGGGATAGAAAAAAATTTTTATGATGAGCGTAAAAAAAATCCCGCTTTAATGAGCGGGATTTTTTATTGTAACGCGTAAACTTGTTAATGAATTTTTGTTTTTGCTCGGGCAACATACTCGCTTGTGGGATACATAGTAACTAATTTTTTATACTCTTCGCTTGCTTTTTCTCTGTTTCCCATTCGTTCATAACATTGCGCAATCATTAATTGTGCATCGTCTTTCTTTTCAGAAAATCTGTAATTTTTTACTTGCTCAAAATACGAAATCGCCTGCTGAAAATTTTTCATTTGAAATTCGCTTTCGCCCATCCAATAGTAGCAATTATCTGCGTAATCTTCTTTCACGCTTGTATTTAATAATGTTTGAAATTCGCTGATTGCATTAGAATATTTTCTTTGCTTAACCAAACTTACCGTGTTTGTATAAACCTTCACATCTTCTGCAGAAGTTTTACCGACTGCTATCGGGCGGTTCGTTGGTTCAACAGACAGCTTGGTTTCCTTTTTTGCTGCTTTAGCGGCGGCAAGCGCAGCTTCAAGATCAGAGATTTTTGTCGCTAATTGCTTATTGCTTTTTTCTGTATTGGAAAGTTTTCCCTGCAGTTGAACATTTTCTGTTTTTAAGGCGTCAATTTCTTGCTGTAATTCTTCTGCAGTATAATCTTGATTTTCTTCAGTTTGCGGTTGCGTTGCTAGTTCAGTTTTTTGTTCTGCCGGTTGTTCTTGCTGAACTTGGTCTTCTTGAGGATATTCTGCAACAGCAGAAGTATCGTCGGTGTTTTGCTGTTCTTCAATTCCTGTATCTGTTACGGCTTCATCTTCAACGGTTGGCTGCGAGCCGCCGCATCCTATTATTGCAAAAGTAAAAACAATAAACAGAGCAGAGGTTGCAAGAAAACGAAAATTTAGGTGAAACATAATTCCTCCGAAGTAGTCGAAAAAACAAAAGCGATAATATGTGTTAATGTAGAAAAGGTGCTTTTTAAAGTCAAGAACTCTTAAAGGAAAGTTGCAATAAAATGTGCTAATTGCCTTTGTATTTTTGTAATTACAGAATTTGGAACTCCATCGTAATGATGATGTTGAGAACGCATATCGCAGATTTCATTAACATAATCTACTGCAACATATCGCCCATCTTTGGCTTTTGCAATTTCCGAAGAAAAAAATTCAAGTTTACATGCGGAATAAATTCGTGAAATTGTGGTATGAATTTCGTTCAGTCCATATTTTTCTTCATCGTGCGGAGTAACTTCTTTGTAGATGTGAGTTTCTGGGTCCCACCAGCAAATAATAGATTTTCCAAAGGCGTAAAATGCGCGAAACCAAGCGGGGCGATGTCCGAGTATTTCGGGATGTATTGTTTCTTGCAGCAGATATGTATCGTTTTTATGATGTTGACGGGCGAGAAGAATCTCTTTTAGCGTTTCAGCCCCTGTAACCACTCCAATTCCACCGCCGGTAGTGTTTGCAGGTTTAATAATAAACGGTCTTCCTAAATGCGCAAGTTCTGTTAAACTTAATTCCACTTCTTTGCGTTTATTATATGGAGAAATTATTATCGTGTAGGGAATTTGGACGTTGTAATTCAGCAGAGCTATGTGCATTTTCGCTTTATCTTTAGCAAACTCCACGCGGTCATATCCGTTAAACATAAATGCGGAAGCGCGCGAAAAATATTTTGCAATCGGAAGAAATGATTCTTCTTCATCCGAAGCGCGATCGAGAAAAGAACGGAACCGAATTTTACCGCGTCGGAGTATTTTCAGCGTTTCATGAATATTATGCATTTCAATACGGTATGTTGAAATGCCGATTTTACGGCATTCATGTTCAATGCCGTAGATAAATTCTTCATCGTATTCCCAATTCCACGCTAAACCAAGGTCGATAATTTCCATAAAAGAAATTAGGAAGCGGAAGGGAATATCGCAAGAAGAAAAAATTAAATACTGAAGTTACGCAAAATGATGTTTAAGGACTCAAAACCTGAATCCCGTCATTCCCGCGAAGGCGGGAATCTATGAATTTGAACTGATTTCAATGTACGGATGCCCGACTAAAGCCTGCCCGACTTCGTCGTTCAGGCGGGCATTTCCCAAAGGGATTCCTTAGGAACGGGCATGACGTTTTTCTTGTTTTGCGTAACTTCAGTTATATACAAAAAAAAAGAGCTGATTGTAAAAACAATCAGCTCAAGAAAAATTTAGGAAAGAAGAGATTCAGGTTTAAGATTCGGCGATTCAATATCGCGAAAATATTTTACTGTGCCGACTTTTAATTCAAACGTAGATTCATCATCGCATACAATTATTCCTTTGGGATGAAGCTGCAATGCGCTGACTGTCCACATGTGATTAACGCCTCCTTCAACCACGTGCGATAATGCCCGCGCTTTTTTATAGCCGGTAATAAGCAGCAACACTTCTTTTGCATCTAAAATTGTTCCAACTCCTACCGTTAATGCTAACTTTGGAACTTTATCAATATCATTACCAAAAAAACGCGAGTTTGCAACAATGGTATCGTGCGTTAAAGTTTTAATTCTTGTCCGCGATGCAAGCGATGAGCCGGGTTCATTAAAAGCAATATGCCCGTCCGGACCAATTCCGCCGATAAATAAATGAATGCCGCCGGTTTTTTTTATACCGGTTTCATATTGTTCGCACTCGCTCTCAAGATTTTTTGCGTTGCCATTGAGAATGTTAATATTTTTTGGATTGATATCGATATGAGCAAAAAAATTGCTCCACATAAACGAATGATAACTTTCAGGATGTTTTTGCGGAAGTCCAACGTATTCATCCATATTAAATGTAACAACGTTTTTAAATGAAACAATTTTTTTCTTATTCAGTGAAATCAATTCTTTATACATGCCAATCGGTGAAGAACCTGTAGGCAGACCAAGAACGAACGGCTTTTTGGCGGTTGGTTTAAATTCGCTTATGCGTTTGGCAACGTACGCCGCCGCCCATTTACTTACTAAATCATAATCCGGTTGAATAATTACGCGCATAGAAATTTCCTTTCTTCAGATGATACTGTAAAAATATAGGGAAAAAATTACGAAGAATTTAGATAAAAGTTTAAACGAAATAATGCAGTTACGAAGAGAGCTTGGCAATTCTTGCGCGAATTTGAAGCAGGTTTTTCTGACGAATCGGTTCGTATTTTTCTATAACAAACGAAGTATGAAAATGATGTTTCTTAAAAAATTGTACGCTTTGCTTAAGCCAATCTGCTTCAGATTTTTTTTTGTTCTGATGTAATTCAAATTCGCGCCGTAAGGTATCGCCGCGTTGAATTGCGTTGGGCTTTCCTAAATACAGCAAATCTGCATCGCAGACAATTTGTTCCAATATTGTTTTTGGTTTTTGCGGAACTTTTGTTGCGCGGATGCAGCCAATAATTTGCTTAATCTTTAACGTTGGATATTTATGCTGTACTAAGAATTTTTTTGCAATTCCAATACCGAGCGCCTCGTGATTTTTTGCGCTAATGGAATAACCGATATCGTGAAACCACGCGGCAAGCGTAATAATTTCCAAATCTTCTGCAGAAACCTTTAGCGCTTTTGCAATGGCGCGCGCGCCGCGCACAACATCTTGCGTATGGGCAAGATTGTGATATAAATACGTTTTGGAAAGTTTCTCTGTTAGGAGTTTCGAAACGTATTCGCGTGTTATGCTTATGATTGTTCTGTTGGATTTCATTGAAGGCAACATATTCCTTCGTGAAAATACAACTCATAACTTAAGAAGTCAAATTATTCGATAAAAATTTGGAAGGAATTAAACAATTTGTGATTGTACTCTCAAAAGTTTCAGTTAATAACTGATGTTACGCAAGAAGTTAAAACATAAGCGAAATAAGGGGTATAT
>CAYXEE010000020.1:0-15612 GCA_964463935.1 uncultured Chitinophagaceae bacterium
GTGCAGGCAGGCTCAGCATGACCATCTGCGTAACATCAGTTATTACATTATTCCGGCTGCTGTAATAATATTATTTTTTTAACAATTCTCGAACCGTATTTATATCTACTATATCGTTCAGTTCAAATTCTGAAGCATTGAGCGATTTTCCTTCGCCGGAAATTTTTTCAAACGCAGCGTAGACGCTTAAATCTCCGCAATCAACAACGCGGCCGATGCGCTTCATTACGCCATTTTCCTTTTTCTCTTCAAAATCAATTCCAATATCCGCAGTAATCGGCATGCGGCTGTCAGAAAAAGTAAGAGTCGCTTTTTCAATAATCACATCATAAAGATTGCGCGTGTTTTCTTGCAGATTTTCATAGTCGGAAATATTTGCTTTTTCATACTGCGCAGTTGCAATGGAATGGAAAATGGAGAGCAGCGCAACACAATTTAATTTTCTGATGAACATTTTTCCCGGATCGTTTGCCCATCCGCCAGATTCGATAAGCGCCGTGCTTGTTCCCCACTTTTGAATATTATCGCCGAAAGCGCGCGGTTCGAATGAATCATCGTAGCGGGAAATATGTCCGTCAATAAACGGCTT
The DNA here is from genome assembly GCA_964463935.1 of uncultured Chitinophagaceae bacterium. Classification (GTDB taxonomy): domain Bacteria; phylum Bacteroidota; class Ignavibacteria; order UBA10030; family UBA8401; genus JACFMZ01. The sequence continues at coordinate 590 of CAYXEE010000020.1, forward strand.
AAAAATATTTACTAATTCTGCGGCTATTTTTTTTGCTCGCGTGCGGACTGCGTTATCCGTTTTTTCTACATTCATTGCCGGCGCAAGAAGCGCAATGGTTGCAACCTTTCCTGTTTTTCCAACTGTGTAACGCGGGTCTTGGTCGTGAAGATTGAATCCAATTTCTGGATTGTATTTGTCGCGGATTCCTTTTAAAATTTTTGCTTCAGGAGTTTGCAAACGAAGCGCATCGCGGTTCATATCAATTCCCTGCGATGTGCGGCGTTGAAATCGTTCTGCGCCGTCCGGATTGAGCATTGGAATAATGAGAAGAGTGGTTTCTGATAATATTTTTTTCACTTCGGCAGAATTTTGGTTTGCAGCAATATAATTCAATGCGTCCATCAATCCCATTGTAGCGGTCGGCTCGTCGCCGTGCATTTGCGACCACATAAATATTTTTGTTTTTCCTTTGCCGAGAGTAAGTAATTTTATGGAACGGCCTTCAGCAGATTTTCCCGCATCTTCCATCGCCATTATATCGCCGTATTGCGATTTAAGATTGTCGAGAATTTTCATCAACTCTGCATGTGTAAAACGATGCGTAGTGATTTCTTTTGCTTTATACGATTCGTACGAATTAAACAGCGATGTTGTAAATTGCGTTTGCGCTTCTGCGTACATTACAAGAATTCCAATTGTAAAAAAAGTTAAGAGTATTTTCATGATTGAAAGATACAAAAGTTAATGATGTAAGAAAAATAAAAATGTTTAGCTCAATAGAAAAGCCATCACAATGTGATGGCTTGTAAGAACTTTATTTCATTTTTAAAAACTGACGCTATAATTCACAGACATTGCAGCGGTAAAAATTTATTTCGTTACCAGCATTTTTTTTGTAATAGAATAATTTCCCGCTTGTCCCCGCCCGCCTGCGGCATTCGGGCGGGAGCCATCTTTTTGGTGAATTTTCAGCGTATAATAATATACTCCGCTTGATAACTGAGACGCATCGAACGAAACGGAATATTTTCCCGCAGGTTTATTTTCATTTACAAGAGTTGCGACTTCTCTTCCGAGCGCATCATAAACTTTTAAAGTTACCCTCGCCCCTTCCCCTCTCCCTAAGGGAGAGGGGTTAGGGGAGAGGGTGTACGTAATTGTTGTTGTAGGATTAAACGGATTCGGATAGTTTTGTTCCAGCACAAAAGATTTCGGAATATTTCCATTTTCTGCTAATACATACACAGGATTTTTCGGCGTTAATTTTCTTTGGTACACGCCATTTCCGAATGTTGCCGCGCGAATACGTCTGTCTTTCGGAGAAATCACAACGTCAATAACCATTGTAAACGGCATACCATCAGACCAAAACTCCCAATTTTTTCCGCCGTCTAACGTTCTATACACGCCAAGATCGGTGCCTACGTAAATTGCATCAGAATTTCCCGGATCAACACATACGCTTTGCGCAGGAATATCGGGAAATTTTGTTGCGGCAGTATTGCTGATATCGTTCCATGTTTTTCCCGCATCGGTAGATTTGTACACATGCGAAGTTCTGTAGCCGGAAAATGTTGCGTAGGCAATCTTACTGTTCGACGGATCGAACGCAATATCAGTCGGATAACGATTCGGAATTGTCGAGGTAGATTTCGTCCAATTTATTCCTCCGTTTGTTGTCCAGAAAATTTCAAAAATAGGAATTGCGCGCTGTCCCGTAGCGACAATTGCTGTATCAGAATTTGTATAACTGATATCCATGCACGAAAGATTTGCGCCGTTTAACACCTGATTATTATTTGTAGTAAACCACGTTTCTCCAGCATCGGTAGATTTGTGCATTTTTTTCGAACCGGCGTAAAGAATATTTCCGTTTGAAGGAGCAATAACAAACGGCGCAATAAAATTAGAAGAGTCAGACGAAGAATTAAAAACATTTTTCCAATTGTTTCCGCCGTCTGTAGATTTTGAAATAGAAAGATACACATACTCTTCAAACATAATATTTTTATTTGTCGGATGAATTGCGCACCAGCCGCCGTCTCCGCCATACACTTTGTTCCACGACATTTGTCCCTGCCATTTAATTGTTCCGTTATCCTGCAAACCGCCGAGTGCGATTAACGAATCGGTAAACGAATTTGCAAATCCGTTGTAAAATTGCGTGGTCTTAAATCCGCCGTTCCGTCCGATAAATGTTTCGCCGCCGTCGGTAGATTCAAACACGCCGCCGTCGGTACCAAAAAACATTCTGTTCGAATTTTTCGGGTCAAATATAATTGCATGATGATCGGCGTGAGCATACGAATTATCAGAACCTTCTTGACCGCCGGCAGGAACAACGCCGCCGAGACTTTTATACCAATACGATTTTCTTGTTAGATTGCTTCCGCCTGTTGTAGATTTGTACGCATCAAGTCCTGCTCCGTACACAATATTCGGGTTTGCCGGATGAACTTCGCAAATATTATTATACCAACCTTGTCCGCTTAAATAATTTGTTTGCGACATTAACTCCCACGATGCGCCGTTGTTTGTGGTTTTGTATAAACCTGCTAAATTGTGCGTAACAGCATCGGAAATACTAGCATACACAATTGATGGATTTGATTGTGAAATTGCAAGCGATGTTCTTCCAAAATTATTTGCGGGAAGTCCGCCGGCAAGTTTCGTAAATGTAGCGCCGCCGTTTGTTGATTTGTATAATCCTGAATTCGGCGCAGTGTTGCGCTGACCGCACGCAACATAAATAATGCTCGTATCGCTCGGATTGATGACAACATCCATTGCCATCAGCGTATCAAGCGCTCGCACAAATGTCGCGCCCGCATCATACGAGCGGTACGTTCCTTCGGAAGTTGCTGCAAAAATTGTTTTCGGATTTTTCGGATTGATAGCAACTTTTTGAACAGACCGATTTAAACTAAATTCCCAATTTAATCCTGTTACAGCCCACGTTTTTCCTCTATCTGCACTTTTCACAATTCCGCCGCCGTACGTTGTTCGCGCGCCGGGCGTTCCGACTTGCCCTAAATTATATCCGCTGATTTCTCCCATTCCGGCGTACATTTCATTCGCATTTTTCGGATTGATTGCAATTGAACTAACGGAAATTACATACATTCCGGTATTTACATATTCCCACGCAGAAACTCCGGCGCCGCCCGTGCGCGAACGCCACAATCCGCCGCTTGCGCTTCCTGCCCAAATGATATTTGAACTGTCGGGATCAATTGCAAGCGAAAGAACTCTGCCGCCGATATTATCGGGACCAATCATTTCCCACGGTTCTTCGGCTGTAAATTTTTTCTGCAAACTCATTTCGCGGCGGGTAAAATTATACGCATTGGTAATTCCATCGGGTGAAATTATATTTCCCGGAAGCGCGCGTTGAGCATACCACCATTCAAACGCTTCATCGGCAAAACCTTCTTCCTCTTCTTCAGTTTCAAAATACCGCTCCGGCACAATAAGAAAAAAAGTAAACGCGGCAATTACGAAAAATGTTAACGCAGCAAGAAATGATTTCATATTCTCCTCATTATTTTATCTCTGTATAATAAACGCAGTCTTGCAGATATTTTATTACCTTATTAGAAGAAGGTACAAAAAATAAAGGAAAAAGTAAGTGAAATTGAATCTTAATACAGGTAAATGCTCTTTTCAAATGTTTCTAATCAACAAGCATTTTACAGCATTTTCTTCCGTTTTACATTTTTTTTGCTAATTCCAACTATTCTTAGTATCATTATTTCACAATATTTTAACTACTATCGTTCTTTATTAATTGAAAACATTGATTTGCACACAAAAATTGTTTACCAAGCAGAACACTTCTCTGCCCCGTTTATCAGCGTCGTAGTTCCAACGTACCAAGAAGAGAAGATTCTTGAGCTGTGTTTAAAAGTTTTTACTCAGAAACGTAAAGAAAAATTTCACATTGAATTGATCATCAGCGACGGCGGCAGTACCGATGCCACTGTAGAAATTTCAAAACAGTATGCCGATACAATTATTCAATACACCGGTTCGGAAAAACAGGGAATTGCCAAAGGAAGAAACGAAGGCGCCGATTCCGCTCGCGGAGAAATACTTATTTTTCTTAACGGCGATACCATAATTCAAGATCCCGATGATTTTTTTGAATTTATTTCTTCGTGGGGAAAGGGAAATTTACAAGCATCTTCCGCTCCGGCGTTAGCGTGCCGGGTTGATGTGTTTCCTGAAGAAAAAATTTGGAAAGACAAAATTTTTTATTCTATTCATAACAGATATGTTCAGATGTTAAATATCATCGGAATGGGAATGGGCCGCGGAGAATGCCAAATAATAAAGCGAAGCGCATTTGACGCTGTTGGAGGATATAAAGCGCATTTAATGGCAGGAGAAGATTTTGAATTGTACACGCGTCTGGCAAAAATTGGAAAAATTCATTTCGAAAATTCAATTGTAGCGCTTGAATCGCCGCGGCGTTTTAGAAAACAGGGATATTTATTAACGCTCGGCGCGTGGACTGTAAACGCTCTTTCCGTAATGTTTTTTAATAAATCATTTTCCGACGAGTGGTCGGACATTCGATAGATTTTTGTATTCTGTTTTCCACGATAATTTTTATCGTTACTTTCCAATGGTATAAGGATATTAAGTGAAATGAAAGAGGCGGTAGGCGTTTGTATTGGCGCATCAACAATTTCTTTTGTTAAAGCAATCCGCACAGATGACGGCGCAATCGTTATAGATTCTATTTCACGAATTCCGCATAACGGCTCTCCGAAAACCGTACTGCTGGAACATTTTCAAGTATTTAACAAGAACGCTGTTCCCACGGTCGCAACCGGAAGAAAATTCCGAAATCTTTTGGACCTCACAACCATTTCTGAACCGGAGGCAACCGAACTCGCTTTTTCTTTTATTTTAAAAAAATATTCACAGCAAGAACGTTTCACCGGAATTGTTAGTCTGGGCGGCGAAACATTTATGGCGTACACATTGGATGACGAGAAAAAAATCACCAATGTTCTTTCAAAAAATCAATGCGCATCCGGCACGGGCGAATTTTTTCTTCAACAGTTGAAACGCGTTAATATGAATGTTGAAGAATTCGCCTCCACTCCGTTAAGCAGCGAGCCGTTTAAAGTTTCCGGACGTTGTTCTGTGTTTTGCAAATCGGACTGCACGCACGCATTAAACAAAGGCGTGCCAAAAGCAGATGTAACTTCCGGGTTGGCGTTAATGATGGCGGAAAAAGTTGAAGAACTTCTTGCCGGCGTTCGCGAAGGTAAAATTCTTGCGGTCGGCGGCGTTACATTAAACAAAGGCGTAATGTCGTATCTTCTGGAAAAAAAATCTCAGGTAGTCATTCCCGAAGAAGCGGCATATTTTGAAGCGCTTGGCGCCGCAATATATGGAATTCAACACAACGTCCGCCCGATTCGCTCATTCGATGAAATATTTTTACAGAAATCGAGTTCGTTTCAATTTCATCAACCGTTAGAACAATATCGCAGTAAGGTAAAATTTCACTCGCTGAAAATTTCCGCCGCGCGCGACGGCGATAAATGTATTTTGGGATTAGATGTCGGTTCTACAACAACCAAAGCAGTTCTTGTTCGTGTCGACGATAATGCCGTCATCGGAAAAGTATATTTATACACGCACGGAAATCCCATTAAAGCAGCGCGCAATTGTTATGAAGAATTGCTTCGCGCAGTTGGGCAAAAAATTACAATTATTGGAATCGGAACAACCGGGTCGGGAAGACAAATTGCTGGTTTACACGCTTTAACTCACGGCATTGTAAATGAAATTATTGCGCATGCAACGGCGGCAGCTTTTTTTGATTCGGAAGTTGATACTATTTACGAAATCGGCGGACAGGATGCAAAATACACTTTTCTTGTAAACGGCGTCCCTTCCGATTATGCAATGAATGAAGCTTGTTCTGCAGGAACCGGTTCATTTATTGAAGAAGCCGCGCACGAATCGCTCGGCGTTACGCTTGGCGAAATAGAGCCGATGGCGATGAACGGAAACAATCCGCCGAATTTCAGCGATCAATGTTCCGCTTTCATCAGTTCGGATATAAAAACTGCGCTGCAAGAAAATCTTTCCAAAGAAAATATTATTGCCGGATTGGTCTATTCAATTTGTTTGAATTATGTCAATCGCGTACGCGGAACGCGGCAGGTGGGCGATAAAATTTTTATGCAGGGAGGAGTTTGTTACAACAAAGCAATTCCCATTGCAATGGCGGCATTAACCGGCGCTGAAATTATTGTACCGCCTGAACCCGGATTGATGGGCGCATTCGGCGTAGCATTGGAAATTAAAAAAAGAATTTCCCTCGGCATTCTTCCCGAAGGAAAGTACTCTCTTAAAGAACTTTCCGAGCGCGAAGTACGATACAAAGATCCGTTTATCTGCGCCGGAGGAAAGGAAAAATGCGACAGACAATGTTCCATTAACCGAATTGAAGTTCTTGGAAAAACGTATCCATTCGGCGGCGCGTGCAATAAATATTACAACACTATTACAAAACAATCATTCGAAAAAAAACGGTACGATTTTGTTCAACGAAGACATGAAACAACGTTTATTAAATTTGCTCCGCCTGTAGAACTTCCGGAAAATGCAAAGACTGTCGGAATAAATTTAACCTTTCACACGCATACGCTGTATCCGCTCTATTACAATTTTTTTACGCGGCTCGGTTTTCGCGTTGTTCTTTCTGATTCAGTAGAAGAAACTCAGCACCGAGAATTGACTTCATTCTGCTATCCGTGCCAGCTTTCTATCGGTTTGTTTCAAAATCTTTTGGACAAAAAATGCGATTACATTTTTGTTCCGCAAATTCTTGAAATGCAAACCGGCGATGAAGGATACCAGCGGTTAGATTTTAACAGCACTTGCGCATTCTTAAGCGAAGAACCTCTCTTTTTAAAGCAAGCATACAAAGACAAAGTTCTGAAAGAAAAAATTGCTGCTCCGATTTTAAATTTTGCAAACGGTTTAATAACGCAGGAAACAAAATTTATTGAAACGGCAAAATTCATGGGAATTGACGATGAAAAAGCCGCTTCCGAAGCATACTGCCTTGCCGTTCAAATGCAGGAAGCATATCAAGAACATCTTTTTTCCATCGGCAGAGATGTTGTTACTATGCTGGAAAATAATCCTGACGCAATTGCGATGGTGCTTGTCGGCAGACCGTACAACGCATTTACAGATATTGCAAACAAAGGAATACCGCAAAAATTTGCATCGCGCGGAGTGTATATTGTTCCGTTCGATCTTTTTGATTACCGAAAAGAAAAAGTTGACGAAGACCAATATTGGGAAGGCGCTAAAAAAATATTAAAAGCAGGAAAAATTATCGCGCGCCATCCGCAAATGTTTGCAACATACATAACAAATTATTCCTGCGCGCCGGATTCTATGACGGTTCCGCAATTCAGAAAACTTCTCGGCAACAAACCGACTCTTACATTGGAATTGGACGGACACACCGCCGACGCGGGAATTAACACGCGCATAGACGCGGCGTTGGACATTATTAACAATTACAGAAAATTACAAACTGAAAAACCAGAAGATGAAAAACCGTTTTCTATTGCAAATGTAAAATTAGAAGGCACTTCAAGTTTCTTTGTAACATCAGACGGCGAAAAAATCCCACTTACCGATCCGCGCGTAACGGTAATTATTCCTTCGATGGGCGATCTCAGCGTAAAATTATTCGCTGCAAATCTTCGCTTTTATGGATATAACGCTGTCGCGCTTCCGGAGGGAAACGATGATATTCTCCGCTACGGCAGAGCAAACGCAACAGGAAAAGAATGTCTGCCGCTGCTTTTGCTTGCCGGTTCGATGTTGGATTATTTGGAAAACCGCTGGGATAAAAAAAGTTACGTTGCGTACTTAATCGCTCAGGGCGCGGGAAATTGCCGGCTTGGGCAATATCCGGTTTTTCTTCGCGAACTGATTAAGCGAAAAAAAATCCGAAATGTTGCCACAATGGTGTTAATGAACGAAGACGGATTTGCAGGACTCGGTCCCGATATCGCTCTCACCGGAATTCAAACGCTTATCGCCGCCGATGTGCTGGATGATGTGCGTTCGGGAATAATGGCAAACGCCAAAGAACCGCGCGAAGGTTTAAAAACATTTTACGAAGAATTTGCAAAACTCATAGAACAAAATGAACGGACGCCGCAAAAACTTCCGCAGGCATTAAAAATATTTTCAAACAATATTCATAAAAAAATTCCGGCGCGCGTAAAAATAAAAGATTCAAAATATATTGCAATGGTCGGAGAAATTTATGTCCGCCGCGACCATTTCGCTCATAAATACTTGAATAGAAGATTTGCAGAAAAAGGATTTATTCTAAAAGACGCGTATCTTACAGAATGGATTTTTTACGTCGATTATTTGCTTAAATTACAATTGTTAGAATCGGAAAATTCATTTAAGAAAAAATACGAGCGTCTGCTCCGTATTTTCTTTATGCGTATTGCCGAATACAGAGTAAAAAAAATATTGGCAAAATCCGGCTATTACAAATTTTCTCTTACGGATATTGATTCTATTTTAAAGCATAGTAAACACATTATTCCGTTGGATTGTAAAGGCGAGCCCGGTTTAACGCTCGGCATTGCGCTTCATGAAACAATTGAAAAATACTGCGGCATAGTAAACATCGGTCCATTCGGCTGTATGCCCACGCGATTTACAGAATCTGTTAGTCTGCCGGAAATGAATATTAAAAATAAAATAGAAGCTAAACGCCTTCACAATCCGTCGTATTCGCTGCCGGAATTTTTTACGGAAGAAATGAATCTTCCTTTTCTTACTATTGAAACGGACGGCACCGTGTATCCGCAGGCAATTGAAGCGCGCATTGAAACATTTCTGCTTCATTCCGAGCGAATGGCGCAGTTGATGAAACAGATGAAACAAAAAAAACAAATTTCAAATTTTTGGTTAAAAGCCGCAGCCATGCTTGGCATTGCAAAATAAATTTCACAAACGATGAAAAATTTCTATCGCTCCTTAACAGTATGCTTTGCTTCAGTAGGCATCGTTTTTCTTTTTTCACAACAGAGTTATGCGCAGGCAGAATTACTGCCGATTACACACAGGTCATACGATTTTCTAAAACGAATGCAAGTACGCGGCATTGTTCCGAAATATAACAGTTCTGTACTTCCGCTTTCCCGCGGTGAAATTGCGGCATATCTGAAAAAAATTGCGTCAAGTTCCGAACTTTCGCAAACGGACAAAGATATTTTGCAGGATCTGCACATAGAATTTTCTTATGATTTTGCGCGGATTGATTCACAGCAATACGGTTTTGTTAACGACATTTCTTTTATCTCTATTTTTAGCAACGAAAAAAATAAACACTTTTATTTTTTTACAGATGAAAATGCTTCAGTTTTTTTAGATGGAATTGCATCATTATCTCGCCGCGCGTTTAAGGGAGATCAATACGATAACTCCGTGCTGTTAGGTCAGCTTGGCGCGCGTTTACACGGAACATTTTTCAATAACACCGGATTTTATGTCCGATTTTCAAACGGACAATCTTTCAGCGGCGATACAATAGACCGCAATACTGCCGCGCAATTTGACAACATACTTTTTTCAAATCAAAGTTTTTTTGTAGAAAAGAAAAAAAACTTTGATACGTTTGAAGGATATATGCGATTTCAAACTGATAATAATTGGCTTTCTTTAACTCTTGGCAGAGAGCGCATTCTATACGGTTTTGGTTATTTAGATAAAATATTTTTATCAAATAACGCCATACCGTTCGATTTTGCCAAGTTAGATGCTCGCTACAAAGCAATACAATATTCCTTTTTTTACGGAAGTATAGTCGGCGATTCGTTGCAGAGAAGATTATCTTCAAAAAATATTGTCGGACATCGCTTATCGTTAAATTTTGACAGAATGAAGTTTGGTTTTTTTGAGGCAATTACCATCAGCGATCGTCCAATAAGTTTTACATTTTTGAACCCGATTAGTTTTTTAGTAAGCGCAGATATATCAAATGCCGATGTTCAATCGAGCAATTCTCTTATGGGAGTTGATGTAGAATTTCTTCCTATAAGCAACATTGCAATACAAGCATCGTTATTAGTTGATGATGTTAACTTCGCCACTATTTCTAATAACGATTCTACCGCAAATGATAATAAATTTGGTTATCAATTTGGAATATTGTGGGAAGATGCTTTTACTATTCCAAATGTTACGCTTGTTGCAGAATTTACGCATATTGGACCATTTGTATATTCGCATCGTTCTAATAAAAGCACATACACAAATTGGAAAATTTCTCTCGGTCATGCAATCCCGCCGAACTCCGATGAAATTGCAGTAAAAGCATCGTATGCTATTACACAACGATTTGGATTTTCAGCAGAATATAAAGCACAGCGTTCTGCAAACGGATTGCGATTTGATCCTGTTACAAAAAAACTTATTGCAAATTTTGGCGGAGAGTTACTGCGCGGCGAAGGAGATTTTTTGAATAAAAATATTTTTCTAAGCGGCGACCGCTATAATAAAAACAGCGCAATAGTAGGAGTTCGTTTTGAACCATTTCGTCAATTTACAATATTCGCCGATTATTCAATTATTTCCATTGATAACATAGCAAACAAAAAAAAATATACAAACAATATTCTGAATGCTACTGCTGAAGTAGATTTTTAAAATCGCTTAACTGCATTTTAGAAGCAACAAAGAGGTCTGACATCTTACAGCGTTGTTAAAGAGTTTTGGTATTTCGAGATTGTAATGCTTACTTGAAACTTCTTAGAGAGAATATTACATTTAAGAAAAAAGAAAGAATAAAATGTCCCCTCAATATGAAAATATTTTTAACGAAGCAATGAAACTTCCTTTAGAAGACCAACAGTTGCTTGCAAAAAGATTAGAATTAAGCATTTTCGGACTTTCTGAAAAAGAAATTGAAGATGCGTGGATAAAAACCGCAGATGAGCGGTTACAACAATATGAAGAAGGAAAAATAACAGCTTGGAGCGTAAATGAAACTATTGAACGATTACGCCGCCCGCTATAATGAATATTGAAATTCTCTCCCCGCCGAGGAAGAAATTACGGCTGCGCTGCATTATTACAAAACCATTTCACCCAAAATTTCAGAGCAATTTTTGAATGATTTTACAGATTGCGTAGAACGTATTAAACAATCTCCCGCCGCTTGGACGCCGCTTACAAAAACTCTACGAAGATGTATTTTTAGAAAATTTGAACATAGTATTATTTACAAATCTTTGCCCGACAAAATTATTATCGTTTGTGTTATGCACAACAAACAAAAACCAAATTATCGGATTACGAGAGTGTAGTATTTCAATGCCTTATCAATTATTATTTCCTTCACTCATTCGAATTTTACTGCGATGAAGTGCAAATATTGAAATTGGATTTGAGGTAAGAAAGTGGATTTGATAATATTAGCGCTAAAACAGTATCTTTATTTTGTTATGAATAACTTAACGCCTACACAAGCAGAAACAATTAAACTTTTTCAAAACTATAGAAGCGAGAAAGAGTTACAAGAACTGAAAAATGTTCTCAGCGATTTTCTTGCTAAAAAAGTATCGTATCTGGCAGATAGCGAATTTTCAAATCGAGGATTTACTGTAAATGACATTGAGGCGTGGAAAACTGAACATCTCCGCAGGAAAGATTCGTACTGCGCGTAGTTTTAGACGCGAATATTATTGGTATATCTCTCTTCAGCCGCTCGCCATATCATTCAATTTTTACTTCGGTTCATTTCTAATAAATTTGTTGATAGAGCAATTGCAGGATATGCAGATTTTATCGTAACTGAAGATCAACATTTTGATATACTTCAAAAAATATCATTCCCGGCTATTCCGGTATTAAATACGTTAAAAATTTTTAAACAAAATCAATTCGCAATATTCAAACGATTAGATTGGATTTGAAACAAATTTTTCCGTACTTAGTGCAGTTATTAATGCGCAGATAAAACATAGTTGCGCTATTTTTTGTCAACTAAAACACTCTTGGCACTCGTATGGAAATGTATAATTACGCACTGGCAAATCCTCTTTCGGTATTTCTTAACAAACCGCGCGAAGAATTCACCCGCGAAGACCTTCTTCGCATTATTGAAGAACAGCAGATTGAACGCATTACGTTTCATTACACCGCATTGGACGGAAAACTGAAAGAATTGAAAATTCCCGTTGCAAATAAAAAACAAGCGGAACGCATTCTTGCAGACGGCGAACGCGTGGACGGCTCTTCACTTTTTAAAGGAATGGTGGACACTGCGCTTTCCGATCTGTATGTTGTTCCCGTATATAAAACGGCTTTTAAAAATCCGTTCGTCGAACGAAGTCTCGATTTTGTCTGCCGCTACCTTACCAACGATGGAATTCTTGCGCCGTTCGCACCGGATACAATTCTTCACAACGCATCGCAATTGTTCACATCAAAAACCGGAATGGAATTGTATGCGCTCGGCGAATTGGAATTTTTTCTGTTAAGCGATCCGGCAAATAGAACATTTGCGGCAGCAAAACAGCGCGGCTATCACGCATCGGCGCCGTTCATTAAAACAGGATTAGTGTTGGATGAAATGGTGCGATACATTACGCAAATGACCGGCGCCGTAAAATATGCGCACAGTGAAGTCGGTTACATTGAAAGCGTCCGCAGCGACCTTGATGAAATTTCAAACAAGCAGGGCGAACAATTAGAAATAGAATTTCTTCCCACGCCGATTGAAGATACAGCAGATAATCTTGTTGTTGCACGATGGCTTATCCGAAACACCGCATATAAACACGGATGCGTTGCAACATTCACACCGAAATTGGAAGAAGGAATTGCCGGAAACGGATTGCACATTCACATGGAAGCGCGCAAGAACGGTAAAAATTGCATGACAAATGAAAACGGAAAGCTTTCCGCCGAAGCAAAAAAAATTATCGGCGGTTTATGCACGTACGCAGATTCGTTGACGGCGTTCGGCAATACAATTTCTTCCGCGTATCTGCGACTCGTTCCAAATCAAGAAGCGCCGACGCGCGTTTGCTGGAGCGATATGAATCGCAGCGCAATGATCCGCGTTCCGCTGGGCTGGTCTTCTGCGGAAAATCTTGCAATAATACTTAATCCTCAACAGCAAACTCCGTATAAAGTAAACGATGGAAGACAAACAGTTGAACTGCGAAGTCCGGACGGCAGCGCGACAATACATTTATTACTTGCAGGAATTACGCTTGCCGCACAATGGGGATTAACAAATGAAAATTCTGAAAAGATTGCCGATGATTTTTATGTTTCGGGAAATATTTTTCAGGATAAAGAATTGTGGAATCGGCTTCCTTCGCTTCCGAAAAGCTGCGTGGAATCTTCGCACATTTTATTAGAGAAAAAAAATCTTTATGAACGGGAAAATATTTTCCCGGACAGCATAATTTCGTATGTAACAAAATCGCTCAACTCGGAAAATGACGAAAAAATGAATTCGATACTTATTGATCTTCCTGCGGATGACCGTCTTTCTGAAACGCGAAAAATTATGCATAAAGATTTACACAGAAATTAATTGCCGTGAATTTACAGAACAAGATTGATGCGCTCGGCTCGAAGGGATTCCATCAAAATAAAAAACATCCGTTCGCAATCACAAGTACGAACATTTTCCGTTAGATTAGCATGCAGCATTTTCTTATTGATGGTTACAACGTAATTCACGCAATTCCGGCGTTAAAAAAATTACTCGCGCAGGATTCCGACAGCGCGCGAGAGCAATTGATCCATCTTATTTCCAAGCTTACAATAAAAAGAAAGTTTCGCTGCACCGTAGTGTTTGACGGCGACCAGCCGAAATCGCGTATCAAACATTCTTCGCATGCTCCAATTCACGTTGTCTATTCTTCGCCGCAAAGCGCTGATGCAAAAATTAAACAGATGATCGAACATTCAAAAAATCGCTCGCTGCTTGTTATTATTTCAAGCGATAGAGAAATATTAAACTTTGCGCGCGTCTGCGCCTGCACCACGCACACTTCAAAACATTTTGCTAATCTTTTATTTGCAGAAGAAACTTCCGACGGAGAAGAAAAAGATTCTTCCACTCTTTCTAAATCTCAAGTTAATGAATGGCTGAGAATTTTTGGCGAGAAATAATATTTGCCTAAATGGAGTCCGCTTTCAAAGTGGTGTAACGTGCCACGAAAGTGAGACATCTGTGCCACCAATTTGAGACAAAAATTATATTGTATTCCAAGCGGTTAATATTTTAGTTGACTTCAGTATTATACCGTCGTCAATTGCGGTTGTTATGTTAAAATCAATAGATTGTTCTGCGAACAATGATTTTACAAGGTATCTGCTTACAGTAGGATCAAAATACTGAAACCCACGCGTGGTTAATGGAGTAACACGGTGAATATTATCGTCGATTTTTGATACATATTTACCAGCGACTGCCCAAATATGTTTTGCAATAAAAAATTCTGCAAAAAAATCTCTGAATTTCAAATAATTATTATATGGTTTTTGTTGACTGTCAAATGTTGATGGGTAAAAGTATATTTTTATAGCGTTTCTAAACCCTAATACATCTTTTTCAATTGTTCCTGACAGCAGTTCATGTTCAATCTCTTTTAACTCAATATTACGGAATATGACCAAGGGAACTTTACAAATGATTCTTTGCTCCGGCGCATCATAAACATCGGGAATTGTATTAACATTGTTGTATGCTAATTCTAAATAATAGCTCATTGTCTCACCCATTTTACGAAAGATTCGTTTTTGCTTAAACTCTTTTTTATTTCATTCGCATAATAGCTGCCATTATATATGCTGTGACCCATTAGCGGCTGTAAAACTCGATGGCTGTTTTCACCTGTTGTGTCATTCGTAAATTTAATTCCGCGGTATGTTCTGCTATATTCGTGTGTCAGACTTGTCCAAAATAAAAACTCCGGAAAGTGTTATCTTGTAGTTGAACGAGA
>CAYXEE010000021.1:0-15238 GCA_964463935.1 uncultured Chitinophagaceae bacterium
TCGCTCTCCTTTTTCGCCGCCGGAAATAAAAATTGAAAGTCCTAAAATTAAGTGAATAACGCCGGAAATAAGTATTGCCCAAATACTATATTTTTGAAATTCATGTAATTTTTCTTTTAGGGTCATTGCGCTTTTCCGCTTTCAATCCAGCGTTTATGCTGTTCTGCAAAAAACACAACCATTTGAGCGTCCGGCGTGTTTGAATATTTTTTAATAATTGCGGTAAACATTTCCAGCGCTTTTTTCTTATTTCCCAATTCTGAATATGCGGAAGCAATGTTCGCTTCACACGCAAATCGAACATCGGCATCGGGATATTTTTTTATTATTTCTTCCAAAAGCGGAATTGCTTTGGCAAACTCCTGCGCGTCAAATATTTTCATTGTTTCTGAATATTCAAGATACGAATTGATCTGATTCAATTCTTTCACTAATGCTTTCGCTTCATCAAGCCGCGCATACGAAGGATATTTTTCAACAATGTTTAAATACGTTTTTTTCGCTTTCTCATACTGCTTCGTGTTGTAATAATAATCGCCGATACTAAACAGCGCATCGGGCGCGTTTTCTGCATTCGAATATTTTTCAACAAATCTCTCAAAACTCTCAATCATTCTCAGCGTATCGCCAAGGCGGAAATAACACCATCCTTTATTGTACGCGGCGGAATGAGAAAATAATGAAGAAGAAAATTGTTTTACAACAACATCATATTCGCGAATGGCAATATCAAATTTTTCTGCATTATAGTAAGTTTCCGCCAGCGAATATTGGAGCGCGGGGTTTTTATTGCTTTCAGGATATTTTTGAATAAATGCGCGCACAAGAAACAGCGCGTCGTCAAATTTATTCATTTTCATTACGCTCATTGCGCGATTGTGCAAAGCATCTTCTGCTTTGAAATATCCGGGATGCTTTTCCAGCAAGCTCATAAATAATTTATCTGAAAAAACATAACCGCCGCCTTCAAAATAGAGCGAAGCAGTTTCATACGCTATATCTGCGATGTATGGATGTTTCGGAAGTTTTTCCAGCGCCGCAGAAAGAATTTCCACAACGTTATCGTGCAGATTTAAATTTCCATACGCATTGGAAAGAGCGGCGTACGTTTTAGCTTTTGTATTTTCATCTGCGCTATCCGCATTAACAACTTGCAAACCAAACTCAACAACTTTAGTAAACTCATTCATTTGCGAATGCAGTTCAACAAGCGACGATAAATAGCGGACGCGCTGCAGCTCCGACGGAGCTTGCGAAAGCAAATTCGTAATTTTTTCAACCGCTTCTTTTTTTCTGCCGCTTCCGAGATACGAAAGCGCAAGTTTTTCGTTTGCCGTAGGAATTGTATTTTCAAAATTTTTCAAAAAAACTTCGCTTCGCAAACACGCTTCAAGGTCTTTAATCGCTTCGTTAAATTTTTTTCTCTGCTGGTATAACGCGCCGCGGCTGTACAATGCTTGAAAGCGCGCATTCTCATTCACTGAAGTATCTTTCAACGCAATCGTCATCTGTTGAATGGCATCATCAAATTTACCGGTTGTAGCAAGAAGTTCGCCGTATGATAGATGCGCGTACGGTTTAAATTGAGACGAATCGGGAAGATTTTCAAGAACAGCAGAAATAAATTTTTCTGCCTGTTCGAACTTATTTTGCGCGGAATAAATCTTTACACAGCGACCGAATGCAAAAGGATAAAACTGCGAACTCGACTCTACTTTTTGAAGCGCTGCAAGCGCATCATCTAATTTAGATAAATAAAATAACGACATTCCTAAAAAATATCGTACTTCGCTTGCTTCAGAGCCGGAAGAAATTTCGGATTCGAGCGCAGTATATTTTTTTAACGCCTCATCGTAATTTTTTTCGTCATAAAAAGTTTTCGCAATCTGCATTTTCGCGTGGCGCGCTTCCGGCGCGCTGGAATAATCCCGCAACACTTCTTCGTACGATTTTCGCGCATTTTCAAATTGCTTGCGCTGTTGAAAAGCGATACCGCGCATTATCAGCGCTTTGGGAGAAAATTCACTTCCGGCGTGATTTTGTAAAAAAGAATCGGCAGCGGCAATTACTTGCAGATAATTTTTTGCGGCATTGAAATTCAATACTGCAAAAAATCTTCCGTTCTCCGTTGAAAATTCCGCTTGATCGGCAAATTCAGAATACGCTTTTACATAAAATAGATATTCGACGGCAGATTTATCGTATTCCTTTGCATCTTGATACGTGCGCGCAATTTTATACTGCATACGCGCTTGAAATATTTTGTTCTGGAAATTATCGTCAATCGCTTTTTTATACGCGGCAATTGCATCTTCCAAACCTTTTACGCGATGAAGCAGCTCTGCCATTTTAATATACGAAAGCTCAATGAGCGAAGGCATAAGCGTATACGTGCGAATAATATATTTGTATCGTGCCACAGCAGAATCTATTAAACTCAATTGCTCGTAAGATTCTGCAATTTTAAATTCAGATTTTGAAACCAATTCTAAATTTGAATTGTCCGACTCACGATTCGAAACGGCGTCAAAAATCTGCCGTTCTCTATTCGCCAGCAATTCCATATTTTCAAAATCAACTTTTTTAAACGTTTCCGGTTTATATTCATCAACAATGCGGTGAAACGCATTCCGCGCGCGCCGCCACTCTTTTGCATCAAGCGAATTTTGCCCGATTTGATACATTGATCGAACGCGAAACGCGCTCTCAATATATTTGTCGGCTAACATTTCAAACGCAAGCGAAGAACTGTCGTATTCGGATTTAAAACGAAACGCCCAGCCGATATCGTACAGAGCTTGTTCAACTTTTTCATCAAATGGAAATTCTTTTACAAGAATCCGCGCTTGTACAATAGCGCTGTCATATTCCTTTTTTTGAAAAAATAAATCATAAATTTGATATTGAGAAAGGACGCGGAGTTTTGGCGAATCATGCCGTTCTAACACGCGGCGGAAAGAGCTGATTGCTGAATCAGTTTTTCCTAATGTTCGAAGTGCGTTTGCTTTTTGATACATTGCGGCGGTGCGAACGCCTACCGTAATATCGCCGTTTAGTAATTTTACAAACACACTGTCCGCAGTTAAAAAATCGCTTTCTGTTGCAAGTATCTTGTCGTACTGTTCAATTGCTTTTGTATAATTTTTTGCGGCAAAATAATTTTGTCCCGATGCGAACGCATCGCGCAGTTCTTGCGGTGTCGGAATAAAATACGCAATACTTCCGGCCGCTATTAAAATTGTAATGATAACCTGCAGAGACATAATACTCTTCCAAATAAAACAAAAGTAGTCAGTTGTCAACTAAAATATGTTGCACCTGACTACTTTTTAACAACAATTATATTACTTCATTAACAACATTTTTTTGGTTTGCACAAATTGCCCCGCTCGAACGGAATAAATGTACATACCGGAGGCAACGTTACTGCCGAAATTATTTTTCCCATCCCACGTTACAGTATAAACGCCCGCATTGTACGTTTCGTTAATAAGCGTGCGGACTTCTCTGCCAAGAATATCATAAATCTTTAATTCCACATTCTCTGCTTTCGGTAAACCGAATTGAATTTTTGTTGCAGGATTAAACGGATTAGGATAATTCTGACTTAATGAATATGTGTTTGGTACATTCGGCAGAACTTCGTATGCGGCGCTTGTAAGCACATTCGATTCAAAAAGTATAATCGCATCTGCACGAATAACAAATGAATCGCGCTTTGCAACATTCACTAATGAATCTTTGTAATAAGCACTTACCAAAGCGGTATCATTTTCTAAACGTATATGTCCAACAATTGCGCTTCCGCCATGAGCGTCTCGAGAATTGGAGCGCAGGAATAATGCATTTCCTAAAAATACCATATCTCCCCGATTATTCTGATTCACCATAACTTCCTTCGGAGTTCCTCCGCCAGCCGGGAAAATTGTGTATTTCGCTCTGGGTGAAGAATTTGTTGAACCAATAGTCATTTTTGCATACACGGCAAAGGTATCAATTTCCGGACCATTCCCCGGCAATGTAGGAATATTCGGAAAATATTCTACGTATCCCGCTTTGTTTGGCATTGCAGGATCTCCGTCTAAATAATAAACATATCCGATAAGACGCGAACCGCCGCTTGCTGTTGCACTTGTAACAGTTTGCCATTTATTCATATTTGCAAAGTCAGGGTACGTAACCGGATTCTGCGGGAACAAATAAGAATCCTGTATATTAGATTCTTCCAAAGTAATTGCCGTACCAATTCCATTTCCGGTTAAGCCGACAGAAATAGGATTCTGAGTCGTATCATTAGTATAAATTCGCAGCGTAGTATTTAAATTATTTTGTATTGTATCCGGCAGAAAATTTACTCTAAGCTTTAATGTTCCATTGATTGCTGGAAGCAACACAGGAAACGCAGGCAGATTTGGAATAGAATAGTATTTCGGATTCACAATTACAATACTATCTATTTGAAGCGCCGATTCGCCGTTGCTGCTTATTTCTAACGGTAAATGATAATTGTTGCTAATTATTCGTTGATTCGGATAAATGGAAACATTGCTAAAGTTTAACGAAGTTGCTGTGGCAATAGAAGGACCAGTAGGTACTTTTCTAATTCTTAATAAATCTAAACGTAAGAAACCGCCTGCAGGACTTATATCATCCCAAGTTGTGTAGGATACAACTACTTTAGTTACTCCGCCTTGATTTAGCAAATGCGATTTACCTCCAATAGTTCTAAACGAAGTTAACGGCGGAGGAGTAGTTGTGCTTTGCATGTTTAACGTTGTCTTAATTGTATCGGCAGAAAACGGCGTAATAATTCTAACTTTTGCATTTGAACTACCGTTAGTTGAACCGCCCAAAATTCCCCATTCAACATAATAATATCCGGTTGAACCTTCTTGTCCGTTTACACTATCCGGCATATGAAAGCGATATTCAACTTGTTCTACCGGACTTGCAGTTCCAGTGTGAACAATACTTCCAAGATTTCCTCCTGCAATTGGATAAGGAAAAGATGCGGCAGTGCTGTTGAGAAATGTTCCGGTCTTAATAATTTCTGGTCTTTTTGGATTTCCAATATTATCAAACGGAGCATTGTAGTTTGGTTCAATTGCAACTGCGGCATTAAGAATAAAATTGTAGTTAATTCCATTTCCAAACAGCGGAATTTTTGCCTGAAGTTCCAAAGAATCATTGCTGACTATTACTAACGTATCAAATATTATTTCTTCTTGGAACGGTCTGTAACCAACCTGCACAAATTTCTTCTGCCCGGGAGGAATAACTAATGGAAATACTGCGTTGTTAGGAAGTTTAATTACCCAGCGGTTCGGTAAAAATGTTGCATGAACATCGGAAATTATTAAATCAGTTTTTCCTAAGTTAAACAGTGGAATATCTTTATATGTTACAGAACCGAGCGGAGAATCAAGCCATAATTCGGGCAAACGCAAGGTATCAAATCCGTTGCGCGAACGTTTACCGAATTCTAAATCGGCTCCTTCAGAAGCGCTGCGTAAAAATCGAACAGCATCGGCGCGCATAATAGCGGCGCCGGAAGCGGAATCAGCTCCCATTGTAACGTATGCATTACCCGGGTTAAAATTATTAATCATTATCGGAACCCAAGCGCCTTGCGTTACACCCAGTAAATAGTTCCATGCTGAACTTCGCATATCGTGCCGAATAGAATCTGACGGAGTAGATTCAAATTCGCGCCGCATCATAAAATAAATATTAGAGGCATTATTTGAGGATTGTAATACGTAATTGTAAATCAAATAAGTCCCCGGCTTTTCAACCGGTACGTTAACAGTCCAAGTAGCAGAAGCGCCGACAACATTTGCCCCGCCTAATCGAGATTTCTGGCGATGTCCGCCTCCCCAAGAAAGCCCAGAAACTGATGTGTACCAACCGCGAACTTCATTATATTCCGGCGAAACTGACGTAGTGCTGTCTGCATCAGTTGCCGAAGTTGTAGGACCGTTGGGAAAATTATCAACGGTGATATAGTTTGCCGGGTCTAAATTCTGCTGCGCCGTTACTGCAACTGCTATCAACAGAAGCGCCGACAAAAGAGTACAAAAACGCTTCATAGTATCTCTCCTTTATTTATGGTGAATTTATTTTTTTTTAACTACAACGCGGGCTATATCGCTCGGTTTACCGGTAAATTGAATATTATCAATTACATTCCCAACAGGAATAATTCGGTATAATATTACAACAGAATCTCTTCCCGCGGGTTGAATAGAAACGGAAGAATCTGAATAGTTTGGCTTCTGAACAAATTTTTGAAGCTGGAATTTAAATGTCAGCGTATCGGAAGCGACAACTCTATAAACTTCCCAATTTTTAAGATTAGGAGCTCCGCCATACTTTACTGTATCATAATTCCAGGTAAGCCGTAAAATATAATTTGATTTATTCACTTTGCTTGAATCAATTGCAATTTTAAAGTTAATAACATCCGGTACGCGCCCGTCGTGCGTATTGGGAATAAGTAGGCGATCTGCTTCACAAGCAGCCAGTCCTAAAATAATAATTACAATAACAAAAAAATTAGTTTTCATAATTCAACGGTAAAGTCAGTTTCAAAGCGTATTGGAAGTCGTGCAACCCTGAAGCAAATATTTTTTCTTTCGCATCAAGAGAAAGATATGAAAAAATTACTTCTCCTTCGTCGCCTGTATTAAACATAACATCGGCAATATTCAAAGTCCAGACTACAGCAGAAATTATTGCAAACGAATTTCGCATTTTTTTATATCGCTGCAGCTTTGTATATGTTTCATTCATTGATGTATATAAATTGTTCGAGACTTCCCACGTGGTAGCCGTTTTGTATTGAAATTCCAGCGCATCTAATCGTTCATTGCTTGCAACAAAATTATTATGTGAAATTAACGTTGTCAGCGCGCTTCCAAAAGCTGTAAAGGTTATGCTAAAACCTTTGTATGGACTTCCAAGCATTGTTTGTCCTGAACCAGGAATAATAAGCGAGTATAATACGGCTTTCGCTTTTCTTCCTTCAAACAATCCGTCTTTCCAGTTTACCGATGCCGCAGCCGGCCCGGAAACCGTAGAATCTGTTGAAGTTTGCGGCGTCTGTTCGCCTCCGCGCAAAACTCCCCAGAATGAAACAAGAACAAAATACATTAACAATAAATATTTCATTTTTTCTGATTTTGTAAACCGTAGTACATAATATTGCTTAAAAATTCTCTTTGCTTAGTATAATCTTTACCGATTCTAAATTCTAACGGATAAAATTCTCCCCATGAAATAGCATATCCTCGATTGGAAAGAACGCCGACTAATTTATTTTCATAATATAAACCCAGTAAAAAATCATACATTCTATCTTTTGAATCAATATCGTTTTTTTGCTGCAAATTATACAATTCAATATCTACCGGCGGAAGCGCGTCAAATCGTTTCCACACGGAATAAAGAATATGATCCGATGGAATCCGGCTTATATAGAACTTCCCGTTGAGCAAGGCGCCGATGCTTGTAAAAAAATTATTAACATTTCCCCAGTTTTTATTTACCGGATTTGTTGCAAAAACATCGGCGATAATGAATCCGCCGTTCCGAATAAAATTTGCAGCTGCAGTTTCGTGTTCCTGCAAAAAATTCATTTCTTCATCGCCTGTAAGTATAAATAGAACATTTGAAGTTTGAAGTTCTTGGGACGTTAAATGTGTTTTAGAAAACTTTATTTTGAAATTTGTAAATTCAGAAAAATATTCTTCTAAAGGGCGCATTAACTGCGAAACTTGACCGACATTGGTTGTGCGAACGGCAATAACCGCTTCTCCCGTCGGCTTTGCATCAGGCGATAAAATTTTGATATTGCTTTTTTGCAATGAATCAGCTTTTTGAGAACTGGAAATCTGCAGCGGAATTCTATTAAAATAAAAACTTAATGTTGTAAATTCCGACGCTTCATTATTTTCATCATACCCCAAAATAAAATCTTTAATAGTTAATTTTATTTTTCCTGCATCATCAGGCAGAGGTTCAAAAACAATTAAGCCGTCTTTTACATCGCTTCTAAAAATCGGTTTGCCTAACGTATGCACGGTTCTTCGAATAATTCCCATTCTGCTTTCATACACATCATCGTCAACGCCGGAACTCCCTTTTTTCTTCTTAAAGTACGCTTCTAAGCTTTGATATTTGCTTGTTTTTTCCTCTCTGCCATAGCAATAAAATTTATCGCCTCGTTCAGTATCTAA
The DNA here is from genome assembly GCA_964463935.1 of uncultured Chitinophagaceae bacterium. Classification (GTDB taxonomy): domain Bacteria; phylum Bacteroidota; class Ignavibacteria; order UBA10030; family UBA8401; genus JACFMZ01. The sequence goes on from CAYXEE010000021.1 coordinate 8,238, forward strand.
AAAAGCATTTTCCGGATTAAAATTAATTTTTGACGCAGAATAGTTGTAGATTGTTACCTTAAATACGGTAAAACGATTCGGCGTATAACCCAGCGTCGGATCTATCCAATTTCCATACGTAAACGGATTTGTTGAATAAATTCCATTTATTGATTGTTCGGGAAATTCAAACTTATTCAATTGGTAATCCGACATATATTTAATTTCAATTTTGAAATCTTTTTTATCAAAACTGATAGATTTTTTATCTGCGCTGATTATATATTCAGTCGTATCTAAATTTTTCTTTACCAATCCACTGTCGGGAATTAAAACGTAATCAATGCGTTCCGGCGGAAATACAATATAATGGTATGTGGAATCGCATCCTGTAAGCAAGATAATTAAAACAAAAAATAAATTTCTCATGCTTTAATACCCTGCGAAAATTGAAAAATAAATTAACGAACTTTTCACAATAGGATTAAAGGTTTTTGACGCCGGAATATTTAAATAATGCGTAGTAGTTAAATGAAGTCCGAAATCAATAACAATATTATATCCGCTGTACTGGCTGCGATTGGTTAAAGAAAATGCCGTTGTAGAGGCATTAAGGTCGCCAATACCGCTGCGCAAATTTCGTTCTTTGTACAAAAGTCCGTCTGTTAAACCAAATAATGTCGTTCCTTGTACGCCAAAATGTAACTCTGTGCTTTCTGTTAAGCGATAATCAACTCTAAAAATTGGAATAATTGTCTGCAAATTTGAATTGATTGTAGTTCCTTGCGAGCCGTCTTCAAATGTGTTTTTGGTAACTATTTTTAATGTGCGAATTTTAAACTGCGGTCGTAAAAATAATTTGTTTCCAAATAGCGCGTACAGGTAATCAATTTTATTTACTAAACCGACTGACGAACGGACGCCTGCAAATTGTTCCCCAATGGATAAACCTAACCGAACTTTTTCTTGCGTTGGTTCGCCGACTTTATATAGCGTATTCGATTCGTATCGGATATTATTTTCAATGGTAAGATTGGGAATTTGTTGATATTTCGTTCCTAAAAACAATGTATGAACTAAACTATTTCTGTACAGCAATGGATCTAAAACATAGCTTGGCGTTGGATTATTGCTAATAACTCCGCTGAATTGAAAACCATTATTCGCAATATCATCGTGAACGCGTTTTACTGTATAATACAAATTTAAAGAACCGAATCGCGGCGCAAATAGTTTGTATCTACTTTTTATGTAATTAACATTGTTTTGTCCGCCGCGCGCAATAGCATTTTGCCCTATTATTCCCGCGCCGATATCAAAATCTTTTACTGCGTTTAGAAATGCAAAATAGTGATATCCTTTAATATCCGGTTCATAGGGATAATCCGGGTAAATATCATTTTCTTGTTCATCAATTACGCCATTATTATTCCAATCATCGCCGGCTTCAAACGCAGGCGGGTCGCTGTAATACGTCATAAAATTTTCTGCGTAATCAGGACGTCCGTTGGAATTTCTATCATCATCGGGAATTCCATCGCGATCCTTATCTTTCCCGGGAAATATTCCAGTATCCGGCTTACGTATAATATCATTAAAGCCGCTCAATTCATTTATATTTTGTCTGTACCCTAAATTGTACGGATGAACTTCTCTTGAATCAGGATGTAACACATCAGAATTATTGGCAAATAATGCAGGCGTTGCATTATAAAAATAAAATCCATCCTCCCACCGGTCGTTATCGTCATTATCATCTACCAAAGAATAGTATGCGCCGCCCGGTAAAATATTTTCTGGTCCAAGACTGTTTATGTTGCCGGCGCTATTAACGCCATACGAAAAACTCATATCAGGGGGAGTGTAATCAATAGTTCGCGCGCTTGTTAGTACGCTGAAATAACTGTTTTCCAACGTGTACATATTTAACGAAGTTGAATATGTCGGCTCAATTCTATACACTTCGCCGCCTAATGTTAAACGACCGATAGTTTTTGTACCTCGCAAATAATAAGCAACGCCTTTTTCTTCTTTGTGCTGAGCAGAAAGCAGCGGATATTTACTGTACGTAGCGCTGTTATTATATTCTCCTTCAATATCAAATCCGTTCCAGCTGAATTTCATATTCATTCCATATACAGCCATACCGGAATTTAATCCATACGTATAAGTAACCCACTTTTTGTTCGATGCGTCTTGAACATTTCCTTGGGCGCGAACAACAGTAAAAAATGGAGTCGGAATTCCGGTAAGAGTTAAACTATCATAATGGTTAATTGAAGGAGTTTCATCAACGTACTTATCAGAACGCAAAACCCAATCATGAGCGGCATCCATTGCATAATCATTTGCTAACAGATAGGAAAATTTGGCATCTTCAACGCCGTATGGCATAATAAATGCAAATGTAATAGTTTTTCTTCCGCGAAGTTCAACAGGAAAGTTTGGAACCGGCTTGTTTCCAAATTCTGCCGCATACTGAGAATACGATGTATGAATATCTGTAACTAAACCGCCGGCGGTAGGGCGAGGAGCTGCGCCGTAAGTGTAGAGGTAATTATCAATTTCAAAATTTGATGCCGAAAGCGCATCGTAAAAAATCCAATACTGAATCGGATTATTCAGATTAGTATTATTTCTATCCGGGGAACGCCCATTGATATTTTTTGTTGCATACTCATTACCGTTAATAATAACTTTCGGAACGCCGTACACAATAGGACCGGACAAATCTAAAGGAGAATCATCTTTAACGCGAATAAAAATAACGCGTGGAATTCCGTTGGCAACATCTCCTTTTAAAGAACTTTCGCTGCTGTTAATACTGCTGTGAATTTGATGCTGATTAACGTACGTTGCTCCTATCGTCAGCACATCGCCAATATCAGTTTCAAAATGTCCGCCCATTAAATATGTTGACCAATCGCGAATTCGCAATACCGCATTTGCCAAACCCATTCCTTCAAAGTTGACGCGAATAGGGTCCGAAATTCTTGATGCCAGCGCCGTACCTCTGTATTTGTTAGTGGAAGCATCCCATCGAATTCCATTGAATCTGGCTCTATCTAAAGTAAGAGATGTAAATTTAGTGCGAATTGCTTCGCCTAACATAATGCGCGATGTAAAACCTCCGTACGAATCGTTGCCGATAAGCAGATTATTGAACCAAAGATTGTAATATTTTGATTTCAATGCACGGCTTGAGCCATCAATAGGATCCTGCGTTTCGCCTAAATCGTAAATAGAAAGTCCATCAACAAGAAAATTTCCGAAATTATCGTAAATCTTTCTTTTATTAAACTGCACAACATAATTTTCATAATTTCTACCCGAATAATTTTGATATCCCAAATCATTCTTGTATTCGTCTCTATTGATAAACTGTCCATAAAGCATAGTGCTGCAAAACAACAAGCACATTAGCAACAGTAGTTTTATTGAAAATAAATTAAAATTCATAATGCAGCGCTAAAGATGAAATTCCGCCAATATTGCGGATAAATGCTTGATAGGAATATGAATAATCAAACCGTAATTTTTCTATTGCAATACCGAATCCGCCGTTATATTCTCCTTGCGAATCGCTAGAAACAATTTTCCCCGCTCCAATTCTTACAATAAATTCTGCGCCAATATTGTACGCGGCTGTTTTTAAAGCGGAAATTTCGTAACCGAAAGAAACTCGTATATCTTTTTGTTTCAATGTGGCGCTGCTATACATTGTATAATTGTATTGCCGTGAAATATATGCCGCTCCTAAAGAAATCTGCATCGGCAATGCGGCATCGGAGTTTTTATTTTTTGCAATTGACGGCTGATTTATATCCATGAGCGATAACCCAATTTGAAGATCGTTCATTTCAGCTATTTCAGGAATGAGATAAATTAGTCCCGCATCAAATGAAATTCCTGTAAACGAAAGCGGATCTTCCGGAACAGCATTTTCTCCGCTGGGCGATTCTGCACTCCAGCGTAAAATTTTAAACGATGTTCCTAAAGATAAATTTTCATACAACTTTTCTGTCCCAAACGAGCCGATAAACGATTGTTCGGTCCAATAATTTGGGGAAAATTGCGCAAAAGAAATTCCAACAGCGCCAATGTTGTTAATGAAATACGAAGCGCCGCCGTGAATAGAATTCAACTTATCATCGCTGATATTTGGATATAAATTTGTAAAACTTGTAAATATTTGTACAGTATTTATAGAAGCGATTGAAGCAGGATTGTAAAATACAGCTCCAATATCTCCCTTCATAGCCGATGCAGATCGCCCAAGAGATGAAATACGAGGATAAAATCCTTTATCTGCAAATGCCTGCCCAAAAACATTTGAAGAAAATATTCCTATTACAAGAAAGGTAATTAATATAATTGTTTTCTGTTTCAATATGCCACAACCACTGTTTTAGTTAATAATTCGCCGCCATTATCTATATCAATTGAAACTTGCATTAAATAAACACCAGGTAAAACAATTTTCCCATTATCATCTTTCCCATCCCACACAATTCCCTTTCCGCCATATCGCGGATTCCCATAATAAGGACTTATGCCGGTAGGTTGAGAAACAACTGTTCTAATTTTTTTTCCTACTAAATCAAAAATTTCAATACGAAGAGTTCTCAGTTTTTCAATATTTGCAACTGCAAAATCTACAACAGTTTCATCATTTTTGCCGTCGCCGTTTGGCGTAAACGGATTAGGATCTATACGCACATTAACCAATGTCTTTGGCGAAACGCCGGTAGTTGTAACTTTCCAACTTTCGCCGGTAGAAGTTTGTTCCGGTTCAATATTTTGAGGATTCCATGGAGAATTTTTGTTAACTAATTCCGATATAAACTTCGCGTCTGAGATCAACTTTGTATAAAATTTTACTTCTACTTCGCTTGTTGAAGAAACCGTAGTCGGGAAACCAATTATTATTTTTTCTGGCGTTACGAATGAAGTATAATTTACCGCTGAACCATTCACCAGAACATTCTGAACTGAAGTAGGCGATGGAGTAAAAATTCTTAAAGAATCAAAACCGATTGAACTGCCGGATAATTTTGCTTTTACTTTGTACGTTAATAAGGATTTTTCAAACGCCGGAAGTTCACGCGGCGCAATAGCAGCTGAAACGGAATCAGCAATTAACTTTGTTTGATAGGTAAACGAAATTTTATTAACGCGCGGAGTTCCTACATTACTTGTAAATAAATTTATTCTATACTGAAAATATTTTCTTGGTTCCTTTAACCGTATATCCGCACCTGCGGCAGCCATTGCGGCAGATGTAAAAAACACCGGAGCAGACCAATCAGACCACCGTACGCTATCTACTGTTTTTGTCGGTCCTGTTCTCATTTGCAGCGAGATAGATGTTCCTTCTTCAAATTCAGCGCCGGCATATATTTTAGCAAAGTTTACTGCAGATGCAAAAGAATCTACTTTAGAAATATATATTCCTTCGGGAACAAAACCTTCGCCAAAAATTTGTATCTCAGAAATTACTGTAGATTGTTTTGCATCTAACCTATCTATTGAAAGACGCAAATATTGTATTGGGCGCACATCGGCAATGTTCATTGTATAGCGCGCATTGGCTGTATCAACATTGTCCGATTCCTGATAAACGCGCGACAAACTATTTGAATCTAAACCGGAATATAAAGAAAATGCGCGCGCGCGCGTTCTATACGAAGTAACGGAATTAAAAAGATTAACCAATACAACGCTGTTAACTTTTCGAATTGAGCGAAGATCAACTTTAATATACGAACCAATATTAGGAACTGGGGCTGCCGGGAATTCTACAAAAGTAAAAAAACTACCGTCGCCTAAATTGTTTCCATTTATCTTAGCAGTATCTGGTAATGTTGGGTCTGATGCAGAAGGGGGAAAAGAACCAAGATATGCTGTTGAAAACCGCGATAACCGACCTAAATTCTTTGTGTTTCCCAACGCTAAAAGCAACTTACCCGGCTCAGATCTTGTATCAATATCGGAGCTTAATGTTAAATCTCTTTTCGTAGAATCTTGAAAATTTGAAAATGAGTAAACTAACGAATCAGCGGTAGGTGCTGCCCAAGTTTGAACTACAAAAAACAATAAATAAACTAATAACTGTGGTTTCATTCAATAAAATTAGTGGATAAATTTAATTGTATACAATATACAGAGTGATGGAAAACATTGCAAGCGGAAAGTAACTTATTTGCCGGATAGAACAATTACAAATTCTCCTCTAATTTGCCTTTCGGAAAAATATGCTATTAGCATAGACAAACTTCCTCGCTGAATTTCTTCAAATTTTTTTGTCAGTTCTCGACCAACCGCCGCATTTCTATCGCCGCAATATTCCAAAAGCTCATTTAGTGTTTTTAGAAGTCTGTGCGGAGATTCATACAATACAATTGTTCGTTCTTCTGCCGCAAGCTGTTTAAGTTTTGTTTGTCTCCCTTTTTTGTGCGGAAGAAATCCTTCAAACACAAATGAATGAGTCGGCATGCCGCTTGCAATTAACGCAGGAATAAATGCCGTTGCCCCCGGTAACGGAATAATGCGAATCTCATTCTCTATCGCTGCAGTAATTATTGAATGCGCCGGATCGGAAATTCCCGGCGTTCCAGCATCTGAAACAACGGCAATTGATTCGCCGCTTTTTAATCGCTCAATCAATTGCGGCGTACGAATCTGTTCGTTGTGCGAAAAAAAACTTATGAGCGGAGTATGAATTTTATAATGATCAAGCAAAAATTTTGTTGTGCGCGTATCTTCTGCGGCAATAACCGAAACTCCCTCAAGTATTTTTAAAGCTCGCAAAGTAATATCTTCCAAATTTCCAATCGGAGTCGGAACAATGTACAGCACGCCGTTTTGTATTTCTTCACTCATAAGATTTTGGAATTACTATTTTCACCTCTATAAGTGAGCTACAATTTCACAGTTAATTTGTTGAAGTATGATTTCAAACAATTCATAATTTCTAATTCTTAATTCATAACTGAAGTTACGCAAAACAAGAAAAACGTCAT
>CAYXEE010000022.1:0-6459 GCA_964463935.1 uncultured Chitinophagaceae bacterium
CCAATTTCATAATCGCTTTCCGATAATTTAAAAAACGATTCTCGCGCAAGTACAACAAGGGTGCATTTTTTTGTTGCTACAACAGTTGCAGAACGTTCGCTGTCGTCGTCAAACAATCCCATTTCGCCGAAAAAAGCGTTGTCATTTGCAGTAAGTTTAATTAATTGCTTATCGCGTTGGTCAAGTCCTTTACCCGAAACTTTTAATAATAATGTTCGAGAAACTTCGACTTCGCCGTCGAGTAAAATATATAATTCCGCCCCTTTTTCATTTTCTTTAATAATAAATTCGCCTTCTGAAAATTCGCGCGTTGTAACAATAGTCAGCAGCTTTGCTAATTTTTCAGAAGATAATCCTGTAAAAAGCGGAATAGTTTTTAAAAATTCTGCGTCAAGTTTTTTCATTTATTTGCTTCAATTGTACCAAGAATTACGGCTATATCTTTTTTCTGCAAAACATAATCAAACGGCGGATTAACGTTAATTCGCATTCCGGTTTTTTCTTTTACATTTATTCCGGCTTCTTTGAATTTTCGTTCGATAAATGCGTCAATTGCGGAAGTATCGTGCGATAAAATATCCTGCAGGTTAACAGTTTCTTCTTCCGCCACAAGACCAAGCACTGTCCAATTTTTTATTTTTTTAGTATGCACAAAATATTCGCCGAATGTTTTTCCAATAAATTCATGTGGAATTGCGATACGATGAATATCGTTGCCGCGGTCATAGTCAAGCATATCGTTAGCAAGCTGAGCCGCGCCGGGGTACAAAATATTGTTTGCAAGAAAAAATGCTATATGCTGATCGCTTACAATTACTTCATCGGCGTTGGCTCGTTTAAGGTGCTGTATATTTTCCCTGTTTGTTACATGCGCATACACTTTAATTGCAGAATTCAGCGATTTCAGCGCGAGCAGCGAAAGCAGCGTTTTATCATCCGAAAGCGTGCCTGTCGGATTTGTTGAATCGGGAATAACAATTGCCGCAGCGGCATTTTTTGCATTCGCGCGATTCAAAATAGATTCGCGTGAAAAATCTCCGCGAACAAATTTCACATCAATATTGTGAAACGTATTGACAAGCGTTTCAATTCGTTCCGGCGATGCTTCGTTCACCAAAACAATTGCCATTTCTTTGTTTTGGTATCGGTCAAAAATTTTCAAAATATCTTCTACGTGCGAATTCCAGCCGCAAATTAGCGTGTGTCCGGTAAAATCAACGTCTTGCAATCCTTGACTCTCCTTAATTTTTCGCGCTACAAACACCGATGAAATTGTAGCGGTTAATAATGAAATTAAAATTACTCCGCTGAGAATTGTGAGCGATGCAAAAATTTTTCCCAATTCCGTTTTAGGAACAATATCGCCGTAGCCGACTGTAGCAACAGTAACAATAGACCACCATAACGCATCGCCGAAATTTTGAAATAATGTATCGCTCAAACGGCGTTCAAAAAAATAGACGACGACAGCGGTAATGTTTATTACTATAAAAACAATTACCGAAAGCTGAACAATTTGATTTGTCTGCAAAATACGGAAAATGTGTTTCAGCAGTTTTTGTTTTTTCATTTTTGACCGACGGTATTTTTCAACGAACCGATTCCAAAAATTTCTGCTTCTATTGTATCGCCTGCATAAACCTGCCCTACGCCTTCAGGAGTGCCGGTGTAAATTATATCTCCTTCCTGCAATCCGAAAATTGTTGAGATATACGAAACTAATTTTGTTACGGGAAAAATCATTTTCGATGTAAAACCACGCTGACGTTCAATTCCGTTTACACGCAATACCAATTCTAAATTTTGCGGATCAATTTCCTGCGAAGTTTCAATAAAGGGCGTTAAGACTGCCGAAGTTGCGAAACCTTTTGCAGTTGTCCACGGCGACCCGCTTTTTTTTGCTTCTGCTTGCAAATCTCTCAGCGTCATATCCAGACCGAGACCATAGCCGGCTACATACGAAAGCGCATCGTTTTCTGAAATATCTTTTCCGCTTTTTCCAATCAGTACGGTAAGTTCAACTTCGTGATGAATATTGTTAGAAATCGGCGGTATTAAAATTGTATCGTTGCTTCCGATTATCGCATTTGTTGGTTTCAAAAAAATTGTTGGAACCGTAGAAACATTTCCTCCCATTTCTTTTGCGTGGTCGGCATAATTTTGTCCCACGCAAAATAAATTAGTGATAGGAATTTTTTTCTGTGCAGGAAGCAGTGTTGCGTATTTCATAGTTTTTCTTTGAATATACTGAATTGAAATGTAAGGTAAAAGAAATGGAAGGGGAAAAATTTAAATTTCAGGCGCAAAAACAGATTTTTATTCTCACTAACAACATTTTTCCGTAAATTCGTTCAGCAAATTTGAAAGGAAAAATTGTGGCAGGCACATACAAAAAATCCGGCGTTAATATTGATGCTGGCGAAGAAATCGTTCAAAGAATTAAACAAACAGTTCGTTCAACATTTACGAAAAATGTGTTAACCGATATTGGAATGTTTGGCGCGTTTTACGATGCTTCCTTTCCGAAACTAAAAAATCCGGTACTTGTTTCCAGTGTAGATGGAGTCGGCACAAAATTAAAAATTGCATTTGCAATGAAGCGGTATGATACAGTCGGTCAAGATTTGGTGAACCATTGCGTTAACGATATTGCCGTATGCGGAGCAGTTCCGTTGTATTTTATGGATTATTTTGCAACCGGCAAACTTGTACCAAAAATAGCGGAACAAGTAATCGGCGGATTTGCAAAAGCGTGCAAAGAAAATTCATGTTCAATAATCGGCGGCGAAACTGCCGAAATGCCCGGTTTTTATTCAGCAGGAGAGTTTGATATTGCCGGAACAATTGTCGGCGTAGTTGAAAAGAAAAAAATTATTGACGGACGCTCTATACAAAAAGGGGATGTGCTTATCGGACTTCCTTCAACAGGATTGCATACAAACGGATATTCGCTTGCCCGCCACGTGTTGTTGCCAAAATATTCAATAAAGAAAAAATTTCCTGAACTCAATGGTACTCTCGGAAATGCGCTTCTTGCCGTCCATCGTTCTTATCTAAAGCCGATTCAATTATTAATAAAACAAAATCTTGTAAAAGGAATGTCTCATATTACCGGCGGCGGAATAATAGGAAATACAATGAGAATAATTCCGAAAGGGCTTTCGTTACGAATAGATTGGCTTTCGTGGCAGCGACCTTTTATTTACGATTTGATTCAATCCACAGGCAAAGTTCCGGAATTTGATATGACGAGAACCTTTAATCTTGGAATAGGATTAGTATTTGTTGTTGATAAAAATAATATTGAAAAAACAATTTCAGTTTTAAAAAAAATAAAAGAAAATCCTGTTGTAATTGGCGAGGTTGTATAATTTATCGCGGAGTTTGTTTCCGAGATTTTTTTTAGTTCCTAACTCATGTTACGCAAAATAACAATTATGGTCATGCTGAGCGAGGCACGCTTAAGTTTGTAAGGTTATCCTTCTGCCGACACGAAGTGTTCTCCCGAAGGGATACCTTCGGTACTTCGGAAAGGCATCTCCCTAAGGGATCCCTTCGGGACCTTCGGGAGACTCATCCTTAAAAAACAAAGGATTTGCTCAGGATGACCTTTGGTTTTGTGCCGAGTCGAAGCATTTTTTTGATTTTGCGTAACTTCAGTTCCTAATTGCTTTCAAACTATCCACAGTCTTACTTACATCCTGCAAAAATTTTTGCCATTGTTTGTAATCGTTCATTAAGTTTTCGCTCTGTTTGCGAAATTGTTCTTCCGTTGTACCTTTCTGGCTTAAAAATTGACGTATTTTAATTTGATACAGAGAGTCTGTTTCTTTTAATTCAATTTTATTTTTTTCGTAAAAAAGAGAAACTTCTGCAAACAATTGAACAAAATTTTTATCAACATCTCGTTGAGAACTATTCTGGCATCCGAAAATTATTAGCAACAATGAAAAACTAAGAGTTTTTTGCATACGGGAAAATTCCTTGATTCTATACCGCATCTTTACTATCTTTGGTAGCAATTTTTAACAAAATCACGTTATTTTCTCTAAAAGTAAAGGATTTTTCGCAGGTTTTTATGGCAACAACAGCAGATTTAAAGAATGGAATTTTTATTCGTTTTAACAACGAATTGCATATCGTAGAAGAACATCAGCACCGCACGCCGGGAAATTTACGAGCTTTTTACCAAGTTAAAATGCGCAACATGCGCAATGGGAGAGTGGTAGAAAACCGTTTCCGTTCCGGCGAAGAAATTGAAGTAGTTCGCGTTGAACGGAAAAAATATTCTTATTTGTATCACGACGGTCAAAGCTATAATTTTATGGATCAGGAATCGTACGAACAAATTCCGGTGGATGAAAATTTGCTCGGCGATGGAGCGCAATTTTTGAAAGAAGGGGAGATAGTTGAAATTATGTTCGATGGAACGCAGCCGGTCGGAGCAGAACTTCCGTTTAACGTAAATTTGAAAATAGCAGAAACAGTTCCGGGTGTTCGCGGCGATACTGCAACCGGTGCAACCAAACCAGCAAAATTAGAAACCGGCGCTACAGTAAACGTTCCTTTGTTTATCAACGAAGGCGATATGATTAAAGTAGATGTTCGTACAGGAGAGTATCTTGAGCGCGTCAAACAATAAAAAAAAACGCACTATTCAGAAAAAATCTGGAGAGTTAATGGATATAAAATATGTAAAACAGCTTTTGGAACTTGTTGAAAAAAGCGCAGTAAACGAAGTTGAGATTGAAGAGAAGGGGCAAAAAATCCGCATAACAAAATCTCCGAGCGTAGTTGCCGGAAGCGCGCATGCTTTTGCATTGCCGCCGGTTCAGCACCAAGTAATGATGCCTGCGCCAGCCGCCGCGCCTGTTGCGGAACCTGCGAAAGAAACCAAACCAGCAGCGGCGGATTCAGGGAAAAAGTATCATGAAATAAAATCGCCGATTGTCGGCACGTTTTATCGTCAGCCGTCGCCCGATGCTCCTGCGTATGTTGATGTAGGTACAAAAGTAAAACAAGGAAGTGTATTAGGTATTGTTGAAGCAATGAAGTTAATGAATGAAATTGAGAGCGATTCCGCAGGAACAATTGTAAAAGTTATGATTGAGAATGGCAAACCGGTTGAATACGGACAAGTTCTCTTTTTAATTGAACAATAATTACGAAAGTAGAATCCATAAATTAAAAATCTCCGTACATAGAACGGTTGATTTCTTTATTTGTGGATTTTTTGATTTTGCATAACATCAATTAATAAATTAATAGAATAATTCTCTGCGTTTTAGCGTTTCTGCGTTAAAATTTAAACTTGGAGTAGATAATTGTTTAGAAAAATTCTTATAGCAAATAGAGGCGAGATTGCGCTGCGCATTATTCGCGCGTGCCGCGAACTTGGTATTAAAACAGTTGCAGTGTATTCTGAAGCTGATAGATATTCATTGCATGTTCGTTTTGCTGATGAAGCAGTTTGTATCGGTCCCGCGCCAAGCAAAGAAAGTTATTTAAATATTCCTCGCTTGCTTGCGGCGGCAGAAATTACCGGCGCAGAAGCAATTCATCCCGGTTACGGATTTCTTGCTGAAAATGCGCAGTTTGCAGATATTGTGATTTCTTCCGGCATTACTTTTATTGGTCCAAAACCGGATATGATAACGGCAATGGGAGACAAAGCATTTGCAAAAGACACCATGAGAAAAGCAGGCGTTCCCGTTGTTCCGGGGAGCGATGGCGTGCTTAAAGATGCAAAAGAAGCGAGAGAACTTGCCGCAGAAATGGGAGTTCCGGTTATTATTAAAGCAACAGCCGGCGGCGGCGGACGCGGTATGAGAATTGTACGCGACTTGAATGACGTAGAAAATGCTTTTAACACCGCTCGGCACGAAGCAGAAACTGCATTCGGAAACGGCGATGTATATATTGAAAAATATCTTGAAGAACCTCGCCACATTGAAATTCAATTACTCGGCGATTCTTACGGAAATGTGATTCATCTTGGCGAACGCGATTGTTCCATTCAGCGCAGACATCAAAAATTGATTGAAGAATCTCCTTCGCCTGTTGTTGATGAAGAATTGCGCGAAAAAATCGGCGGCGCGGCGGTAAAAGGCGCGAAGAGCGTAAAATATCTCGGAGCGGGAACAATAGAATTTTTATTAGATAAGAATAAAAATTTCTATTTTATGGAAATGAATACGCGCATTCAAGTAGAACACCCAGTTACAGAACTTGTTACTTCTACAGATTTAATTAAAGAGCAAATTAAAATTGCTGAAGGACAGAAACTTTCTATCAAAAAAGCAAAACTTATCGGACATGCAATTGAATGCAGAATAAATGCCGAAGATCCGAATTATGATTTTCGTCCATCGCCCGGCAAAGTTACAAGTTTACATTTCCCCGGCGGCAACGGAATTCGCGTAGATTCGCATGTGTATGCAGATTATGTTATTCCGCCGT
>CAYXEE010000022.1:6469-15166 GCA_964463935.1 uncultured Chitinophagaceae bacterium
CTCGACACGCACGTGGTGCCGGGGTATGTGGTGCCGCCGAATTATGATTCGATGATTGCTAAATTGATTGTGTATGGAAAGAACCGCGAAGAAGCATTGGATAAAATGTACAGCGCGCTTGATGAAATAATTATTGAAGGCGTACAGACAACAATTCCATTCCAAAAGAAAGTAATGAAAAATGAAAAATTCCGCTCTGGAATTTTTGATACGAAATTTATTGAGACATTTAATTTTAAAGATTAACAGCTTGCGAAGTTGAATTTCGTTAATATTTTTTGTTGTGAAAACTATTTAATAGTATATTTTGGATGAATGATTGAAGATGCGGAGGAGATTATGTTAGAAAAAGAGACAAAATATTTTGAACAAAAATTACCAGAATTAATTCCGACACAAGTAGGGAAATTTGTCCTCATTAAGGATGAACGACTCGAAGGAATTTTTGACGCTCTAAACGACGCATTAAAATGGGGATATGAAAAGTACCGAGATCAACCATTTTTGGTTAAGCAAGTTACGCCAATTCAGCAGCCGCTGAATTTTGCAAACAATTATCTTTTTATTTAAATAATGCCCTCATTTACACAAAGAATACCAAATCTTCAACAGATTGGTCCTGTAATTGAATTGTTAATTACGCCATCGCAACCTTATTTGCAAGCATTAAATATTGCCGCCAGCAATACAAAAATTATTAGAGCGCTTGCTATGATTGATACCGGCGCCACAGGAACGGTAATACAACAGGGGCTTGCAGGTCAATTGAATATTAATCCTGTTGGAACTACGTACATAAATACGCCATCATCTACAAATGTTTTGTGTCATCAATTTGATTTACAACTCGTTTTCCCCAACAATGTAAGCGCTCCAACAATTCTTGCAACTGAAGCTGCTTTGCAAGGACAGCATATCCAATGTTTAATAGGTAGAGACGTATTATCCCAGTGCGTACTAATTTATACAGGATATGATAATTCATTCACAGTTTCATTTTGAAAAATTAAAATAGGATATATTATGAACTTCCCTGAAAATCTAAAATACACAAAAGACCACGAATGGGTTCGTATTGAAGGAAATATAGGAACTGTTGGAATTACAGAATACGCGCAAGGAGAACTTGGCGACGTTGTGTTTATTGAACTTCCGAAAATTGGTACAAAAGTCGAATTTGGACAGACATTCGGTACTGTTGAAGCGGTAAAAGCCGTTTCTGATTTGTATTCGCCAATTACGGGAGAAGTAACAGATGTAAATAAAGAAATTCAAGATTCGCCGGAACTTGTGAACAAAGAACCGTACGAACGCGGCTGGATGATAAAAATTAAAATTGAAAACGCAGCAGAATTGAACACTCTGCTTGATGTTGAAGCGTACAAAAAACTTATTGCTAAATAATTTCTTTTGTTTAAGAAGAAAAAAAACGGAATACGTGAGAGTGAAGTTGAGTCTGCATTTGTTCTCAATTTATTGTTATTAAAAAAGATATTAAGACTTAACTTTGATCCTAAATTAATTGCTCGTCAGTTGAAATTATATTCTGGTGAGCAAAGATTAGACCTTTTGCTTCTTTCTGGTACAGACATTTGTTTGGTTGAAATAAAAATAAATGAGTTTGTTGTCGATAACTTAAATCAAATATTAGAATACAAAAAAGAACTTGAAATACTTCAAGGAAAAGGCGAATTAATATCGGGTAATATTAAATCCTATTTGCTTGTCTCAGATTTCTTACCAATAAATATACAACAATGTCAATTGAACGATGTTATCTTAATTAAATATTCACCACTTGAGGTTCTTGAATCTTTCTATAAAAATCTTTCCGCATCAGCCTCATTCTTGAAACTTAAACCTAATGATTATGGTGTTTATAGTTTAGGATTAATGAATAGAACACTCTCGAAAATTTCTGAAGGAATTACTGAAAAGAAAAAAATATCGATTGCTACAAGGTTATCAAAAGAAAGCACGAAAAATCACATTATTATTGCTGAAGAATTTGGTATTGTTCGCCAAAGAGGCATTAACCTTTTTTTGACTGATTTAGGCGATAAATTTGTATCAAAAATAAAGAGGGATATTTCTTTTGATGAATTAAACATAGAGCAAGCAGAAATATTGAAGGAATTCATTATAAAAGATCCCTTTTATTCAAGTACAGTTTTTGGCGTATATTCGATTGTTGAAAGTGCTTTTGTCTTATCAAGGAATCAATATCCAGTTCAATTTGAAGATTTGGTAGAGATGTTTAAGAAAATTTGTGGCAAGCAAACTGAATGGAAAACAAAAAGATCTCAGACAACAGCTACTTATACTTTTTTGAGGTTTGCAATAGATTTAGGACTATTGGGAAAAATTGGGAAAAAAGTTATCTTAACACCATCAGGAGTGAAGTTTATTTTAATGCTCCAATTACATAAAAGTATAGGAATGGTTGAATATTTGAGTATGGAGAAAGGGTAACAAATGAAATATAGAGTTTTTGTTGTTTTCGGGGAAGAATCAGTTGAAATTGTGAATAATCAAATAAAATCTGAATATGATAGAATCAAAGATGAAATAAATATTTTTGAATTTAATACGAATGAAGAAATGGAAGCATTTAAAAAAGGATTAGAAGTTGGTGTGGGGAACAGTATATATCAGATTCTTGAAGAAGATGAAATGATTCGAATTATGGATTACACGAAGTAAAAATGATTAATCTGAACGTAAATAATGAATGGGAAAAATTAAATTTTGAGACATCTAAAATTAAACCTTCAAAAAAATTGTTCACTGATTTTGAAGTTAATGCCAGAGAGTATCTCTTAAAAGCACAAGTTTTATTGTCAAAATACGAAAATGAAAAAATTGATTTGAATAAAGAGCAAATTGCAAAATTATACTTAGAAACCATCAATTGTTACTTTCAGTTGATAAATAGCAAAAACTAAATAAAAGGCAAAAAACAATGTCTGTAAATATTCAAGAATTACTCGGGGCAGATGCGCAAAATCTGCTTGATCATAAATGCGCTACAATTCCTAAAGAAGCAATCCACGTCCCATCGCCATCATTTGTTGACGATATTTTTATTCAATCCGACCGTCCGACTCCTGTATTAAAAAGTTTGCAGCAGTTATTCGGCGCAGGACGTTTGGGAAATACCGGATATCTTTCCATTCTTCCAGTTGATCAGGGAATTGAACATTCGGGCGGCGCTTCGTTTGCAAAAAATCCGATTTATTTTGACGGCGAAAACATCGTGAAACTTGCAATCGAAGGGGGATGCAACGGCGTAGCTTCAACGCTTGGCGTGCTTGGTTCGGTTGCAAGAAAATATGCGCACAAAATTCCATTCATTCTTAAATTTAATCACAACGAATTTATGTCCTATCCCAATACGTATGATGAAACATTATATGGAAGCATTAAACAAGCGTGGGATATGGGATGCGTTGCAGTCGGCGCTACAATTTATTTCGGTTCCGCAGAATCGCGCAGACAAATTTGGGAAGTAAGCCAAATGTTTCAGCAGGCGCACGAACTTGGAATGGGAACAATTTTGTGGTGCTATACAAGAAATAATGCATTCAAAACAAAAGAAAAAGATTATCACGTATCCGCTGATTTAACGGGACAAGCAAATCATCTCGGTGTAACTATTGAAGCAGATATTATTAAACAAAAACTTCCTGAAAACAACGGCGGTTACAATGCGTTGAATATGAGCGGCTCAAGCTACGGAAAGATTGACAAACTTGTGTATGAAAAATTAACAAGCGACCATCCGATTGATTTAACGCGCTATCAAGTTGCAAATTGTTATATGGGGCGCGCGGGTTTAATTAATTCCGGCGGCGCTTCCGGATCGAATGATCTTGCCGAAGCAGTACGCACAGCAGTCATCAACAAACGCGCAGGCGGAATGGGATTGATTTCCGGACGCAAAGCATTTCAGAAACCGATGAAAGAGGGCGTTGCAATTTTGAATGCTATCCAGGATGTTTATTTGTCAAAAGATGTAACGATTGCATAATGTAATTATGTAGATGTCCGAAACTTTAAAAGTGTCGGACATTTTTTTGAGCGGAAATACCAAGAGAAAATTTGCTAACAGATAACATTCAAGGCGTCATCCGTTGCGCGTGCGCACCTATGACGCCTTTTTATTTTTGAAAAAGATTTTATCAATGACGGAAAAGAAAACTGCACAATACAAATGTATCATTTTTGATATGGATGGAACGTTAACGCAAACGAACCAACTTATTTTTGATTCGTTTAATCATATCGCAGAAAAATATATTAACAAGCGCGTTACACCGAAAGAAGTCATTTCCTATTTTGGTCCGCCGGAAAAAGAAGCGGTGGAGGCGATGATTGGTCCGACGCATATTGAAACAGCAATGAAAGAATATTATTATTTCTACCATTCAAATCATAATAAACTTGCTTCATTATATCCCGGGATAAAAGATATTCTGCATTTCTTAAAAGAGAAAAAAATTATTATCGGTTTGTTTACCGGAAAAGGAAGACGGACGACCGATATAACGCTTGAACAATTCGGAATTCGAAAATATTTTGATATTACAGTTACCGGCGATGATGTGGATGAATTCAAACCATCCGGCGACGGTATTATTAAAATTATGGAAAAATTTTCTTTGCATCCCGCGGAAGTACTAATGGTCGGCGATGCCGTTGCAGATATTAAAGCATCGCAGGAAGCCGGAGTGGAAATTGCTTCTGTGTTATGGGATTCGTACGGGAAAAATGACGTTTTACAACTGCAATCGGATTTTATTTTTCATAATGTTGCAGAATTTTTTGATTGGCTTAAATCAATTTACAGGTAAATTATGAAAACAAGAATATTGTTTCTCCAGATTTTTGTATTTTCATTCCAGCTTTTTTCTCAAATGCAAATTATGGGTTTGAGAGTTTTTGCTAACGATGATGAATATCAGCCGCCAATAATAGTGAAGAATGAAGGGAGTATTACCATTGAGTTTGATGTAAACACTCCGCTTGTTCCGAATCTGCAAATAATTTTCCGTCATGTGGATAGGGAATGGAAAACTACGAGCAATGCAATGATTAACAATGAAATACAGCTTCGGACCAAGCAATTAACATATTTTTCTGCTCCCGGCGGCGTAAGCAGATATACGTTTCGCTTCGCAAATAAATTTCCTAATGATAGAAATAATATCGCGTTTGAAAATTCAGGAAATTATATTTTTAAAATTGTGGATGAATCGAACGGCGATCAAATTCTTGCGGAAGGAAAATTTATTGTTGCAGAGAGAATCGTTCAAACTTCGATGAATATTAAAAATACCTATTACCCAAGCGGCGGCTCTCCATTAAATCAACGATTAACAATTTCCGTAGATGTTGATGCGGGAAGCGAATATTCAGCTGCAAATATGAATACTCTATTTCATTCATATATCAAGCATGTTGATATCATTCAAAACTGGAAAGTAACCGAGCCGTTTTCAATTGGTCTTGATGATAATGATCCTGATACTTATGTTGATGCTTTTACTAAGCCGCGCAAAAAATTTTGGAAACGAAATGTAACACCCGGGAATGAATACCGTAGAGCAGATATTTCTTCTTTAGATTTTTATCCAAACAAACAAACGGTACGCCTAAAAGATGGAGCAGATGTATCTCGTATGTTATGGAAAGGGAAACCGGATGCAAACGGCGCTTCAAAATTGAAACCGTTTGTCGGCGCCAATTCCGATTATCTTGATGTTGTTATGCGCTTGAACATACTCAATCCGCAGGAAAGAAATGTGTATCTTGTTGGCGCATTCAATCAATGGCAAGCGACTGAGAATTACAAAATGAAATTTGATTCGACAACTTCGCATCTTGTAAATACTATTACGGTCAGACGCGGAGTGTATGACTATCAATATGTTATTCGAGAGAACGGAATTGATAATTGGTTTACATTAGAAGGAAACGATTGGCGGACAATAAGCAAATACACAGCATTGGTATATTATCACGATGACCGTTTGGGCGGATTTGATAGAATTGTAGGAATTGTCTCAGGCAAAAGTCCCGGCGGCGAAGAAGGGAAATCAATTTCATTTCCACAATCGAAACCGGCTTATCCTGAAATTTTAAAGGTGAAATAATAAATGAAAACAAAAATCGGCGTTATTGGAGTCGGACACCTCGGTTCGCTTCACGCAAAAATGTATGACGAAATCGAATCGGCGGAACTGATTGGCGTTTATGATGTTGATGAATCGAAACGGAATGAAATAGCAAAAAAATATTCAAAGCAAGCTCCGCATAAAGTGCAGTCGTTTAATTCGACGGATGAATTGTTAAAAAATGTACAAGCGGTAAGTATTGCATCAATTACATCCAAGCATTATGAAATTGCAAAACAAGCTTTGGAAAGCGGCGTTCATGTTATTATTGAAAAACCGATAACAACAACTCTTGAAGAAGCGGATGAGTTGATTACAATCGGGAAAAAAAATGGATTGACAATTCAAGTCGGACACATTGAGCGATTTAATCCGGCAATTCTTGCGCTCGAATCATATAATCTTGCGCCGATGTTTATTGAATCGCACCGTTTGGCGCAATTCAAACCGCGCGGAACGGATGTTGCCGTTGTGCTGGATTTGATGATTCACGACATTGATATTATTTTAAGTTTGGTAAAATCTCCCGTAACACAAATTGATGCAAGCGGCATTGCGATAATTTCCGATACGCCGGATATCGCCAATGCGCGATTACAATTTGAAAATGGATGCGTTGCCAATGTAACCTCCAGCAGAATTTCGCGCAATGCAATGCGCAAGATGAGAATGTTCCAGCGCAACGCATATATTTCCATTGATTTTCAAATCGGGCAGGCGGATGTTTTTCGTTTGGGAAATGAAGGAGAAAGCGGCAATTGGTCAACAATGCTGCTGGGACAAATCGGCGAAGGAAAGAAGAAACGAAATATTATTTACGAACAGCCGGAAGTAAAAAAAATTAACGCATTAAAATATGAATTGGAATCGTTTATTGACTGCGTGCAAAACAATAAACGACCGATTGTTTCCGGCGAAGACGGATTCCGCGCGCTTGAAGTTGCGCAAATGATAATGAATAAAATTCAGATTAAAGATTTTTCTGTGTAATACGGTAGAATGAAAATAGAATTTAAACAAGAACTAATAAAAAAAATCGGCGCAATTGCAGACGAAAATGCTATACAGGCGTATGTCGTCGGCGGCTATGTGCGGGATAAATTGCTCGGTAAAGATGTGAACGATATTGATATTGTTGTTCTGGGCAGCGGCGTTGAATTTGCAAAGATTGTTGCAGATGTAATTGGGAAGAAAAAAATTGTAACGTTTGAAAAATACGGCACGGCAATGCTTCATCGTAACGAATTGAAATTAGAATTTGTCGGCGCGCGAAAAGAAAGTTACAACAGAGATTCGCGCAAACCGATTGTTGAAACCGGCACGCTTGAAGACGATTTATCGCGGAGAGATTTTACAATTAACGCTCTTGCGGCATCAATTCTAAAAGAAAATTACGGAGAGGTAATAGATCCATTCAACGGACAAGATGATATTGAAGCTAAACTCATTCGCACCCCGCTTGATCCGCTTGCAACGTTTGACGACGATCCGCTTCGCATCATGCGCGCTGTTCGTTTTGCTTCGCAATTGGGATTTTCACTAGAAGAAAAAACGATGCAGGCAATTCCAAAAATTAAAGAACGGCTTACAATAATTTCTCAAGAACGGATTACGGAAGAATTTCTGAAAATACTTTCCAGTCCGAAACCATCAATCGGTTTGCAGTTAATGTTTGATACGGGAATTATGCAGATTGTCTTTCCGGAAGTGGCGGAACTTTCCGGCGTTGACCAGCGGAAAGACCATCATCATAAAGATGTGTTTTTGCATACGTGCCAAGTTGTGGATAATATTTCTGCAATGACAGAAAATTTATATTTACGCTTTGCCGCTTTGCTGCACGATATAGCTAAACCAAAGACGAAAAAATTTGTCGAAGGTATTGGGTGGACTTTTCACGGACACGAAGAAATTGGCGCGCGAATGGTGAAACATATTTTTCGCCGGCTAAAATTGCCGTTGGAACATGTTCCGTATGTAGAAAAAATTGTACGGCTTCATCAACGCCCGATGCAGTTAGTGGATGAAGAAGTAACAGATTCCGCAGTTCGCAGAATTTTATTTGAAGCGGGAGAAACAATTGATGATTTAATGATGCTTTGCCGCGCCGATATTACATCGAAAAATCCGAAACTTGTAAAGCAATATTCGGAAAATTACGACCGCGTTGCGGATAAAATAAAAGAAGTTGAAGAGAAAGACCGGCTTCGTGCATTTCAACCCCCGGTTCGCGGCGATGAAATTATGCGCGTCTGTAATCTTCCGCCAGGAAAATTAGTCGGAATATTAAAAACGAAAATTGAAGAAGCAATTTTAGATGGAAAAATTCCGAATGAATACGAAGCAGCGTTAGATTTTCTTTATCAAATAAAAGATGAAACAATTACTTCGTACAATCCTTTAGAAGATTAGAGTTGTTTGTCTGTAAATTTCTTCCGTTCGCCGATTTTCTGTATAAATCTTCTTATAACTGAAGTTACGCAAAATAAAAAAATGCTTCGACTCGGCACAAAAAATTAAG
>CAYXEE010000023.1:0-15089 GCA_964463935.1 uncultured Chitinophagaceae bacterium
ACAAATTACAAGCGGGAAATTTTTCTGAGGTGAAGAAAATGATGCTGCTGAAATAGTGCCAAATGGCGCTATTGTAAATAAAATTTAAATCGAATTAAAATCTTCTTAACCCTTGCTCTTACCGGCGAGGGTTTTTGTTTTTGCAGAAAAAATTTCTTGACATTACAGCTATAATTCTCTAACGTACCCGCAGCAAATTTCGGAGGGCATTGTTCCAAGTAATTGGAAGAATGTCCTTTTTTCTTATCGCCGTATCTCACGAATAAAAGGGGGAAACGTGATTCATAAACTTTCTGCAAATAACCGCACAAGCAAAGCGCCTGTCCGCCGAAGCAATAGCGAAGGCGGAAAGCAAAGTAAAGCAAAGCAAAGCAAAGCAAAGCAAAGCAAAGCAAAGCAAAGCTTACTAACGTTGTACTAATTTTATTTTCATTTCTTATCCTTCACACCAAATCACTTCAGGCACAAGTGGTAATAAAAGATACAGTTCGTTTAGCGCCATCTTCAATGTTATTGAAAGACACGCTAAATGGTGAACCTGTCAATACCAATCGCATTCCACAAAAACTTTCCAAAGCTGCAGCAATGATTATGTTGCAGCAAGGAGGAAGAATTGCTGTAACGGTAATCGGCGGCCGCTCGGCGGCAAAAGATGATCTTGTTATGCGCTCGCCATATCAAATAACTTTAGTGAAAGACGCGCCGAATCAAATCGGGTTTCAGTGGGTATCTCCGGAAGTCTTTCCTCCGGGAACAGTAATTGATATTGGATTATATGTAAACTGGCAATCATCGCTCGGAGTATATCAAGGACCGGAAAAGGGATCGCAAATTACTCAGGAAAATGAGTCAACCTATATAATTTATTTTGAAGATATCGGCTACCCGCCCTATTATGAGGATGTGATAGTACTGGTGGTAATATTTTCTGACCCTGACTATGTGTATATAAAAAAATTTTTGCAAGGCGACCCGCTATGGGGAAGCATACAATACGATATGTATATTAAAACCACAGATAAAAAAGGGAATAAAATATATTGGACTCTTGCAGCTAAAGGGTGCTCGCTTACCTGTATGGCAATGATTGCTTATGCGGGAGGCGCCAATATTGATCCCGGAAAATTAGCGGAGTATATGAACAACCCGAATCATTATTGGTTTTCTAAAAAACACGGAGTTGTATGGGGAGCGATCAATAATTTTTCAGGGAATTCAAAATTTTTGGTTGATACAAAAAGTGGCATTATTGGTAAGGGACTTATATTTGATGACAATGGGAAGATAGATTGGGGCAAAACAACGCAGATAGATATTACTAAGATGGACGCTGAATTATCGAATGGTTCGTTAATTATAGCGCAGGTGTATAATCCAAGTTCGGGTGGAAATCATTGGGTGCTTGTAACAGAAAAACAAAATGGCATTTACAAAATAATAGATCCGGGCGGTTATCGAGAGCGTGAAAGTCTTAATGCATACAATAACGTGATTTATAAATTTGTAGTCTATAAGAAAAAATAGATAAGGAGAAAATTTGTATGAAACAGATAATAATTACTATGTTATTCATTATTTTTTTTGCACATAATTTTCTTTTTTCTCAACAAAGAACTGATGTGCAAATAAGTTCTGAAATTTACGTCCACTTTATAGTAACCGATCCCTATGGACGTAAAACTGGGTGCGATCCGAGAGGTGCTGCGGAACCATGGTTTGGCAAAGAATTGGATGGAATTCCCGGCGCAAATTATTCTACCGGCTCGCTTGGGGACAGTCCGGAGGAAGACTATCAGCCGCAAGAAGGAGATATTTGGCACGAGTTTCTTTATGGCATTGATTCACCGGAAGATGATGGAACATATTTAATTGAATGTGTAGGATTGAAATCGAGGAAATTTAGTTTGGAAATTATTTTTTCACGGGAATATGAAACGGTAATGCAACCCATTAGTATAGTTGCAGAAGATGTTATAGATTCTCTCGAAGTCATAACGTACCGCTGGGAATATCACGGACAGCCGGGATTGCCAATTAAATTTGAGAAAGTAGTACAACCGCAAACGCTTCGGCAGGATTTGAAGAACTGTTACAAATTAAATTTAGTCGGGGGAGAAAGTTTTTATACCGGCTTAACAAATTTTCTTACACAATTTGAGCAATCATTGTTAGAAAAAGATTCTTTAATTGCTGCGAAAGCATTACAGAACTTTTGGTTTCAGGTAGAAACTGCGTACAAAAAAGGAACAGGAACGAAAACTGTTGCCCAATATGCCTACACGATACTAAACGGCGATGTAACAACATTACAAAAATCATTACCGCAAGCGCTCCCCATAGTAAGCTATGCGTATCTTATTGATACTCTTATAGCAACAGTTAATCGTCAATTGTCAAACCGGCAGATTGGTTCAGAAACATTTGTTCAGTCGTTAGCAGGCACGTTGGAAACGGCAAAGGCGCAAATGCTAAAAGGAAATATGCAGCAGGCGGCAACAAATATA
The DNA here is from genome assembly GCA_964463935.1 of uncultured Chitinophagaceae bacterium. Lineage (GTDB taxonomy): Bacteria > Bacteroidota > Ignavibacteria > UBA10030 > UBA8401 > JACFMZ01. The sequence continues at coordinate 2,505 of CAYXEE010000023.1, forward strand.
AAGAACGTGCAATCGAAACTTTACAGGGCGTATGAAGATACGCAAGCAAGCATACAACAAGGAAAGCCGCTTCCTAAAAACTTTGTAATGCAAGCAGCGTGGAATGAACTTTCCCGTCAAATTTCCCGCTTGCTGATTATTTTGGAATAATGGAGAAAGGAGAAGTTGCTATGAAGAAAAGTTTGAAGTTTTATTGTCTCTGTGTTTATTTAGTTTGCACACTGAGCATTTCATTTTCTCAGCACGCCGTTCCTCTTGCCGCCGGAAACAATATTATTGAACTTGTTGTTGTTAACGCTTCGGCAATAGAAGCGGCAAATATTATAGTTACGGTAACCAGCGCGCCGGAATGGTTGAAATTTACTGCTCTGAAATCAGAAATCCAGAATCTGAAATCAAATGAAACAGCGATTGCGCGGTTCACATTCTCAGTAGAAAAATCTGCGCCGATAAACAAGCCGGAAGAAGTAACGTTTACTATTACACATTCGACTGGAGAACGGCGGACAAAAACTCTTTTGCTGCAAGTTTCACCGCCGGAGAAGTTTGAGCTGTTTCAAAATTATCCTAATCCTTTTAATCCAACAACAGCAATTTCATATTCCCTCTCCCCAAACCCCTCTCCCTTAGGGAGAGGGGTTTGGGTGAGGGTAACACTTAAAATTTACGATATGCTCGGCAGGGAAGTAGAAACCTTAGTGAACGAAGAAAAAGAAGCGGGAAATTATTCCGTGAAATTCGATGCAGGAAATCTGCCCAGCGGAATATATTTCTACAAATTACAAGCGGGAAATTTTTCTGAGGTGAAGAAAATGATGCTGCTGAAATAAAAATTTTGAAAAAATAAAAATGCGCGGAAGTTATCCGCGCACAAAAAATTGTTTCATTACTTTCTAATCTGTCCGCTGCCGCGAACAATAAATTTTGTGCTTGTTAATTCTGCAAGTCCCATCGGGCCGCGGGCGTGAAGTTTTTGCGTGCTGATTCCGATTTCAGCGCCGAGACCGAATTCAAATCCATCAGTGAATCGCGTAGAAGCATTAACATATACGGCGGCGGAATCTACTTCGCGCAAAAACCGCTCGCCAAGTTTTGCATTTCCCGTAATAATTGCGTCGGAATGATGCGAACCGTATTTTTCAATATGTTGAACCGCTTCGTCGAAATTATTGACAATTTTCACGCCGATTTTTAGACTAAGAAATTCCTTGTACCAATCTTGTTCATTTGCTAATTTAATGGAGTGCATAATTTTTCGCGATTCGCTGTCTCCCACAATATCAACGCCCGCATCAAACAGCCGCACGCAAATTCTCGGCAGAAATTTTTTTGCAATTTTTTTGTGAACCAATAATTTTTCCGCAGCGTTGCAGACAGAAGGACGCTGAACTTTTGCATTAAAAACAATATCTTCCGCCATTATTAAATCCGCAAATTCATCAACATAAATATGACAGTTCCCTTCGCCGTGAGCAATTACCGGAACGGTAGAATGCTGTTGAATGTATGAAATCAAGTTCTGGCTTCCACGCGGAATGATAACATCAAGAAATTTATCCTGCTTTATTAACAGTTTCACTGCGCTTCTTTCTGTTGTATCAATAAATTCTACACACGAAACGGGAAGCCGAACACTGCGCAGAGCTTTTTGTACAGCAGTTACCAATGCTTTATTTGTCCGAATTGCTTCAGAGCCGCCGCGCAGAACGACGGAGTTGCCGGTTTTCAAACACAAAACAGAAGCATCAATAGTAACATTAGGACGCGATTCGTAAATAATTCCGATTGTTCCCAGAGGGACACGCATTTTTTCAACAACCAATTTATTCGGGCGAATACTGGTAATGTATGTTGTTCCTATCGGGTCATCCAATGCAATTACTTCGTTAATTCCCGAAATCATCTGTACAATGCGTTGTTCATCTAAAGTTAACCTGTCAATAAATGCCCCAGAAATATTCTGTTTTCGTGCGGCGGCAACATCGCCTGCATTTGCAGCAAGAATTTTTTTCTGTTCAACGCGGATATTTTTTGCTATTGCTTTAAGAAGTGCATTTTTTTGCGCCGCTGAGCAGTTGTAAAGAGCGCGGCTTGCATTTTTCGCACGTTCTGCTTTTTGTTTAATAGAATGTTCAATCATTGTATTCCCCTGTAAGCACAAGATTGTTTCTGTGAATTGCTTCGCCGGAAATTTTTCCGTGCAGAATTTTTTCCGCATCGGAAGTTTTCTTTCCTTTTATCTTTTCTAACTCGGCGGAAGAAAACGCCGTAACGCCTTTGCCGATTTCTTTTCCATCCACTGTTTGAATGGAAATTGTTTCATTGCGTTTAAACTCTCCGCGAATTTTTGTTATACCGGAAGGTAATAAACTTTTTTGTTTAACAACAAGCGCATTTTTTGCGCCGTCATCAATAACCACTGCGCCTTTGGCGTGAGCAATGCTTCCAATCCACATTTTGCGGTAGTTTAATTTTTTTGAAGAAGGAAGAAATAATGTTCCGCGATATGTATCGGAAAAAATTTGCTCAATAATTTTCGAATTTTTTCCGTTTGCAATTATCATCGCGCATCCCGAAACAGCGCAGCGTTTTGCCGCCTGAATTTTGGTAATCATTCCCCCTGTAGCGAGTTCGCTTCGCGCGTTTTTGGCAAGTTTTTCAATCTGCGGCGTAATGCGTTCTACAATGGGAAGTAATTCTGCTTTTGCATTTTTTGTTGGATCGTCGGAAAATAATCCGTCAATATCGCTTAAAATAATCAGCAGTCTGGCTCCCGTAAGAGATGCAACAAGAGATGAAAGATTATCGTTATCGCCGAGTTTAATTTCATCAACCGAAACGGTGTCATTTTCATTTATTATCGGCACGGCATTTTTTTCAAACAAAACGGAAAAAGTATTTTTTGCATTAACGTAGCGTTTGCGGTTTGTAAAATCATCTTTTGTAAGAAGCAATTGCGCAATGGCAATTCCATTTTTTTTAAATGCATGCTCGTATGCTTCCATCAGCAGCGGCTGACCAATGGCGGCGGTTGCCTGCTTTTCTGGAATTGTTTTCGGCTTTTCGCGTAATTTTAATGCCGCAACGCCAGCGCCGATTGCTCCCGAACTGACAAGCGCAACGTGAAATCCCTGCGAGCGGAGAAAAATTACGCCGCGCGTAATTTCAGAAATTCTCTCTTTGTTTATTCCATGAATTTTATCGGCAAGCAGGTTTGTGCCCACTTTAATAATTATTGCCCCTTTTTTTTCAAGAATATTTTTTACTGTTAGCATAAAATAATGTACAAAAAATGATATCAGTAAACATAATATATTACAAAATTTCTAAAACAGAGCAACATTGAAAATGGTTTGCTTTTTCGCTATTTTCCTAACAGCAATTTCAATTGCCACAGTGAACGCAGAAAAATATTTATTCTGTGAATCTGTGGCATCTTTTTATTTTATCAATCAGCAATATTTATGAATACGCCGGAAAAAACAGATTTTATTAGAGAAATAATTAACGACGATTTAAAAACAAACAAGTTTAACGGAAGAATTCACACTAGATTTCCTCCCGAACCAAACGGTTACCTTCACATCGGACATGCAAAATCCATCAATCTTAATTTTGGAATTGCCGCAGAGTACAACGGCAAGTTCAATATGCGGTTTGATGATACAAATCCTGAAAAAGAAGAACAGGAATACGTTGATTCTATTATAGAAGATGTGAAATGGATTGGCGGAAATTTTGAAGACCGATTGTTTTACGCTTCGGATTATTTTGAAAAGATGTATGAAATGGCGGTTGCGCTGATTAAAAAAGGGAAAGCGTACGTTTGCGATTTAAATGCCGAGCAAATCCGCGAGTTGCGCGGAACATTAACTGAACCGGGAAAAGAAAGTCCGTACAGAAACCGAAGCATTGAAGAAAATTTAGATTTATTTACGCGGATGCGAAACGGAGAGTTTCCGAACGGCGCAAAAACATTGCGCGCAAAAATTGATATGACATCGCCGAATATCAATCTGCGCGATCCGATTATGTACCGCATTATTCACGAAGATCATCACCGGCAGGGAAATGCGTGGTGTATTTATCCAACGTACGATTGGGCGCATGGAATTGAGGATTCGTTAGAAAAAATTACGCACTCCATTTGCACGTTGGAATTTGAAAATCACCGTCCGCTGTACGATTGGTTTTTAGATGAAATAGAAGCGTATCATCCGCAGCAAATTGAATTTGCACGTTTGAATTTAAGTTACACGGTGCTAAGTAAAAGAAAATTACTGAAACTTGTAAACGAAAAACATGTGTCCAGCTGGGACGATCCGCGCATGCCTACTATTGCCGGTTACCGCAGACGCGGCTATACGCCGGAAGCGATTAAAAATTTTTGCGATTTGATTGGCGTTGCAAAACGCGACAGCGTAATTGATGTTGCGCTTATGGAATTCAGCATACGCGAAGATTTAAACAAGCGCGCACAGCGCGCAATGGCTGTACTTAATCCGATTAAAATTGTTATTACAAATTATCCTGAAGGAAAAACGGAGGAGCTTTCGGCGGTTAATAATCCGGAAGATGAATCGGCGGGAACACGAATGATTCCTTTTTCGAGGGAAATTTATATTGAGCAGGATGATTTTCGGGAACTTCCGCCGCCGAAATATTTCCGCTTATCTCCGGGAATGGAAGTTCGTTTGCGCTATGCGTACATAATAAAATGCGAACATGTTGTAAAAGATTCTGCCGGAAATATTGTAGAATTGCATTGCACGTACGATTCTGAAACAAAAAGCGGTTCGACAAACGCCAATAGAAAAGTGAAATCTACAATTCACTGGGTTTCTGCCCCGCATGCCGTAAATGCAGAAGTGCGTTTGTATGATAGATTGTTTACTAAAGAAAATCCCGACGATGCCGAAGAAGGAAAAGATTTTATTTCTAATTTAAATCCCAATTCGCTGCACGTTTTAAGAAACTGCAAAGTTGAACCGATGCTTGGAAATGTAAGCGCGGGCGAGCGGTTTCAATTTGAACGATTAGGATATTTCTGCGCCGACACGAAAGATTATACGGCGGCGAATCCGGTGTTTAACAGAATTGTTACGTTGAAAGATACGTGGACGAAAATTGAGCAGAAAGCAAAGTAAAAAAAATTTATTTATGCGTAACATCAGCAAGTAATATTTTTAGTTATGAGTAATAAAATGTTGGCGCCGAAAACAGCGTCATCTTATGTTTAAATTTACGGAGAATAACCGACTCGGGCATTGACAAGAATTCTTGCTTGGCGCTGCAGAGGAACAAACGGTACAACCTCAATTCCTGCATTAAATTTTGGCGACAAATCTATTTTCATTTTGCGAATTATCTCAACAACATCCAGCAGAACCGAAAGCGCAAACCCGCCGCCGTTTTTTGATACATCTATCGGCGTGCTTACGCCAAATGTTCCGATACCGATATTTACAGGAAATCTTTTTCCTGTTTCGGAATCTAAATAATAAAATCGTATCATCGCGCTTGCGTTGCCGTACGCAATAGTATCTTTTTTGTTCGTGTCATACAATACTTTAGGAATTCCAAAAAAGAATGCGCTTTCAAACCGACCTCCTTTTGCGCGGAAAAAATATTCTTGTTTCGTTTCGGGTGTTGAAGAATATTTTGTATAATCTTCGTCCGGTTTTATTCCTATTTTAACAACAGCCCAATCGGGAATTGAATCGAGTTCAACGTTAACAGTATCAATTTTTTTTCGGCTGATAAATCCGTAAACAGATATTTCATCCGCAATTTGTTTCAAAACAGCTTTTTCTTCTTCCGGCGAATGTGTTTTAGGAAATGTAAATGCAAATTGCGTTGTTTTATCGTAAAGATGCCCCTCTTTTGTGGTAATGGTTGTAATAATGCGAAGAAATTGAGGACCGAATTCGGGATTGATTTTTTCTCTATCAAATACAACAGCTAATGAACGCAGCTCTTCTTTTGTAAGACTGAGCGGTTTATTTGCATCTCGTGAAGATGAAAATGGCACAACTGTAACATACTCTGAAATAGCAGTTACTTTTCTTGAGAATAAATCTGGTACTGAATTTTTGTTGTGCAAATACAGAATGCCAGATGCTGTAAATTAAAAATACAGACGCCAGATTAAAAACAGCGCGGGGTGGAGTAATTTTTTTCATTACGAAATTGTACGTGAAAAGATATTGAAATACAAATGTTTAACGGGATAAGTTATTTCAAATGCCCTTACTATCAAAATCGGTTATTTATTGAGGAATGTAACCCATTAGAATAACGTGATACGTTATTATAAAAATTTAATTTATTTTATGCTACATGTTGCTTCTCATACGCTTCCTTTCTAACTTAAGCCGGAAGAGTTAAAAATTTTTCGTCAGAATACATTTAATTACTTATGCAGAAATGTTTGCTTATTGCTGAAGACGATGAAGATAATCGCGATCTGTTAATTTTTTTAATCGAACGGAGCGGATTTGATATACGTCTGGTTATTGCTGAAAATGGTCGCGAAGCCGTTCATTTTGCGAAACGCGAACTTCCGGATTTAATATTGATGGATATGCAGATGCCTATTATGGATGGGTTTGAAGCGGTACAATTGATTAAAGCAGATTCATTAACAAAGCATATTCCCATTGTTGCATTCACAGCGCAAGCGCGTCCGGAAGATAAAGAAATTACGCGTTCTATTGGCTGCAAAGAGCATTATACAAAGCCGATGGATCCGGATGAATTGTTAAAAATAATTCGCAAGTATTTACAATTATAAACAACGCTGCTCATAGAAAGTATGTAATTATGCGTTCAAGAGTTTATATTAAAGTTCTCGGAAATTTTGGTTTTCTCATTGTCATACTTATCGCTATGACAATTCTTGTGATGAATATACTTGGAAAAATTGAACATCAATATAAATCTGCAACGAGCGATTTGCAGTTTTTGGGCAATCTGGAAAAAATTCGATCAGAAATAACAGATATTCCCGAATATTTAAATTTTTATAGTAAATCGAAATCGCCGGAATATAAAACAATTTATCTTTCAAGCATTAAAGAGTTTGACCAAGATATTCAAGAACTGAAAAATAATTCGCCGGATTCTTCTATAGTTCAATCTCTTGAATTAGTTTCCACGCTGTTTAATGAATGGATAATGTATGTAGCCGAACAGCGCGTTAAAATTGCCGAATCAAATTCTTCTTCGGATTCCATCCGCCGCGCCAGCGAACAGTTAGATATGATTGAACTTCAAGGGAATTATCTCGCATCTGCCCGTTCTAATCTTATTTCCATCATTCAATCCATAATAGCCAGGCAAAAAATTGGTATTGATAATTCAAACAGACTTGGCGGCGAATTACTGCGATTTATTTTAATGGTAAACATTCTATTTGCATTTTTTGCAATCGTACTCGGATTTTATTTAACGCATGATATTACAAAGCCGCTCACACTATTAAAAGCGGGCACTCGTAATATTATGGAATCGAAATTTGTAACCGTTGATGTTAAGCGAGGCGATGAGTTTGGCGAACTTGCCGGCGATTTTAATACAATGTCGAGAATGCTACAAGAAAATTATACGCGCGTAAAAGCGTATTCTGATTTGATGACGACATTGAATCAAAACGAATCGCTGCTCGGCGTTGTTTCCGAAAGTTTAGATTTGATTTGCGAACAGACCAAAGCGGGAATCGGCGCAGTGTACATTTTCAACCATGCAAGTAATAAATTAGAATTGACCAGCGGATTTGCGCTTCCAACGGAACGTACAGCGGTCTCTTCGTACGCAGTTGGAGAGGGGATTCCCGGCGAATGCGCTCGTTTGAAAAAAGTTTTAGAAATTACCGATGGAACGGAGCAATATTCGGTGAATGCGGGCGTATCAATTTACGCGCCTAAATATGTTTACGCGTTTCCAATTGTCTTTCAAGAAAATTTAATCGGCGTTATTGTGCTTGGTTCGCTGCAGCAATTTTCTGCGCTGAACAAGGAAATGATAGAAGGCGCTCTGCCGCAAATCGGCGTTGCCGTTACCAACGCGCAGAATTTAGAAACAACGCAGCAGCTTTCAAAAGAAATTTCACAAAAAGCAAACGAACTGAATGTAAAAAATCAGGAACTGGAAAAAGCGTACCGCGTAAAATCGGATTTTCTTTCCAATATGTCGCACGAACTTCGCACGCCGCTTAATTCTATTATCGGCTTTACTTCAATTTTGCTCGGCGAACGCGGCGACCCGTTGACTTCCGACCAGCGTAAAGCGATGGAAAAAGTGTTAAAAAACGGCAGGCATCTTCTGCAATTGATTAACGACATTCTTGATTTTTCAAAAATTGAAGCGGGAAGAATGCATATTAGCGTTGAAACGGAATCGATTGAATCGGTGGTTTCCGGCGCCATTATGACAACGGAACATTTAATCCGCCAGAAGAATTTAGAAATTTCTCTGGAGATTGAACAAAATCTTCCTTTGTTTAGAACCGATGTGCTGAAGATTAAACAAGTTATTGTTAATCTGTTAAGTAACGCGGCAAAATTTACAGACCAAGGCGGGATTTTTGTTAAAGCGTGGCAGCAAAATGGATTGGTGCATGTTTCTGTAAAAGATTCAGGAATTGGAATTGAAGAAAAAAATATTGAAAAAGTTTTTGAAGAATTTCAACAGATTGATACGAGCCATTCGCGCAAATATAAAGGAACCGGTCTTGGTCTTCCGATTGCGCGCCGTTTAGCGCGACTGCTCGGCGGAGATTTGCGCGTAGAAAGCAAGATTGGCGAAGGTTCAAAATTTATTCTCGCCGTTCCCGCAGAATTGCCCAAAGCATCAACGGAGCATAGCGAGTTGAAAAAAGAAATTTCTGCAAAACCGAAAGAATCGGCGGCAATTGCTGCGCCGATTCCGAGCGCGCCAATTCCACCTTTGGTGCAAACACAATCAGCGTCGGCATTTATTCCCAAACTTGAACCGGCTTCATTTCCGCCAATTTCTAAGCCGATTGAAGGAGAAGTGCGCGTATTGTGTATTGACGACGAGCCGGATGTGATTGATATTTTGCGCGGTTATTTAACGCCCGAAGGGTACACTGTATTTTCCGCAAACAACGGCAACGATGGAATTCGACTTGCCGAAAAATTACAGCCCTCGCTTATTACGTTAGATATTCAAATGCCGGAAAAAGACGGATGGGAAACGTTGAAAGATTTAAAGTCAAATCCGTTTACGCGCGATATTCCCGTCATAATTCATTCTATTGTAGATAATAAACCGCTTGCCTTTTCACTCGGCGCGGTGGATTACATGCCGAAGCCCGCCGATGCGGCGACAATATTGCGAATGGTTCGCAAAGCTGTATCTTCAACAGATAATTATATTCTTGTTGTTGAAGACGAATTAGATTACAATATGCTTCTTCAAAAATTTATTCGCGATGCCGGTTTTGCCGTTGATGGCGTGTTTAACGGAAAAGAAGCATTGGAAAAAGTTGAACAAAATATTCCCGCTCTCATTCTGCTCGATTTAAAAATGCCGGTTATGGACGGCTTTAAAACTATTAAGCATTTAAAAGCAAAATCCGAATGGGTAGGAATTCCTATAATTATTATTACGGGAATTGAACTTTCAAAAGAACAGCGCGAAGAATTTAATGCGCTGACTATTGATTTTCTTAAAAAGACGGAGTACTCTATGGAGTCTCTTTCGCAAATTATTAAAAAAACGCTAACCCCCAAACCGAATACAAGTGGCTACTATGAACGGATTTGAATCAATAAAACAAGTACCGACTCTTCTTGTTGTGGATGATACGGAAGACAATCTTGACCTGCTGGAATTTGCATTAAAGAAAAAGCCGGTAAAAATGATTCGCGCAACAAGCGGAAAAGAATGTTTAGAAAAAGCGGAATCAGATCGTCCCGATATAATTCTTTTAGATATTCAGATGCCGGAGATGGACGGATTTGAAACATTAAAGCTGCTTCGCACAAACTTGAAAACATCCGGCATACCGGTAATTTTTCTTACTGCAAACAGAAAAGATCCGCAAAGCATTGCGCAGGGAATTCTTGCCGGCGCAGAAGAATTTTTAACAAAACCGATTGATATAGACGAACTTCTTGCGCGCGTGCAGTCCATCTACAAAATGGCGGCAATGCAGCGAGAACTTGAACAAACAAAAACCCGGTTTACCGCAATGCTTGTTCACGATCTTCGCAATCCGCTTACGGTTATTCTCAGCGGTATAGATTATTTAATGAACGTGATGGAAGATAAAAATGAACTTGATGGAGATCGCCGCGAGATTATGGCGAAGATGATGAACTCAACGGCGGGAATGATAAATCTTGTAAATGAAATTCTCGATTTATCAAAATATCAAGCGGGACAAATTAAACTTGAAAAAAAGAAAGCGCATGTAGAAACAATAATTAACGAATCGCTTCATTTAATTCAATTACAGTTTAAGCGAAAACATCTTCATCTTGAAACACATTTTGCTCCGAATCTTTTACCGATTGATGCGGATGCAAAAAAAATTGAACAGGTAATTTCCAACTTACTCGGCAATGCGCATAAATTTACACACGCCGGAGGGACGGTAAAAATATTTGCCCGCAACGGCGAAAATAATACCGTTACTATTACCATTTCCGATACAGGCGTTGGAATGAAAAAAGACGATCTGCCGTATATTTTTGAACATTTCCGTCAGGGCTCGTCTGCATCGAAAACAAAAGAAAAAGGAACCGGACTTGGACTTGCAATCTGTCGTTTAATAGTGCAAGCGCATGGCGGAAAAATTTCTGTTGATAGCGAAGAAGGGAAAGGGACAATATTTACTGTTACGCTTCCCGCTGCATTGTAACAGCGTTGTTTATATTACAAAGCGCCGTGCATCAATAAATATGCGCGGCGTTTTTTTTGCATTTTGTGAAAAATATTTTTGTATTTGAGTATTTGTTAAAAACCTTGTTTTTGCTTTCTTCGGCGGTATTATCTCCTTGCTTCATTTTTTTAGTGTCGTTATATTGCTTCAGTAATTACTAACTACATACACCACAACGGCAGAATTGAATGCTTAATTACGTCTGGATTTCGCTGCTGCTCATCGGCATTTTTGTAGCCGCCGGGCGGGACATTAACGATGAAATACAAAACACATATCGCAATGGCGTACCACTAACAGCAGAATTTGTTGTTACCAATAATTATCAGCCGTTGCATAATAAACAACTTGCCGGCGAAATAATAATCCCCGCATCATCCTTTAATCAATTCTATAACGACTCATCTGCAAGAACAGAAATCCGCCAGCCCGGAATTCTTACAACGCTTCCTTCCGGCAAACAAAAAATTGAAATAAAAATTTCCGATGCAACGCCGCAATTCTGGAAAGAAATGGCAAAAGCTGCGGGAGGAAAAGAAAAATTGGCGGCGGAAATTATTTCCCGCGACGAACACTCCGGTAAAATTTCTTTTACAATGGAAAAAATACGGTTTGTAAAAATCCGCGCAGTAACAAAAGCCGCGCTGGAGTATGCGGATATTGCCGTAACAATTTCTCTCGGACTTATCGGCGTAATGGCATTGTGGCTCGGAATTATGAAAGTTGCAGAAGCGGCAGGACTGCTTCTAATGCTAACAAAAATTATGACTCCGGTTACTAAAAGATTATTTCCCGATGTTCCGCCGGATCATCCCGCAGTCGGTTCTATGATTATGAACATTGCGGCAAATATGCTCGGTTTAAGCAACGCCGCAACGCCGCTCGGATTAAAAGCGATGGAAGAATTAAATAAACTAAGCCCGAAAGCGGGAGTTGCTACCAATGCAATGTGCACATTTCTTGCCATTAACACCGGCGGATTAGTATTGATTCCGGCAACGGCAATTGCAATTCGCGCAGGATTAAATTCTGCCGATCCGGGAATGATTATTGGAACTTCAATTTTTGGCGCGGGCGCGGCAACAGTTATGGGAGTTCTTGCCTCAAAAATTTTACAGCGGCTTCCTGTGTATAAAAAAGCATTAGAAGTAAGCGAGGAGGAAAAAAATAATGGCTGAAATTTTCCGTTCAATAGTTAATTTTATTTCTGTGCTTGCAATTCCGCTGTTAATAACAATTTTTCTCGGCTGGGGATTTGTAAAAAAAGTAAAAGTATATGAAGTGTTTGTAGAAGGGGCGAAAGAGGGATTTAACACCGCTGTAAGAATTATTCCGTATCTTGTTGCAATGTTATTTGCAATCGGAATTTTCCGCGCAAGCGGCGCGATGGATGTTGTTGTTGCTATTCTTTCGCCGGTAACAAATCTTATCGGAATGCCGGCGGAAGTTCTTCCCCTAGCGCTTTTGCGTCCGCTTTCCGGCAGCGGCTCTATGGGGCTGATGACGGAGTTGATGAAAACGCACGGCGCGGATTCATTCATCGGCGTGCTTGCTTCCACAATGTATGGAAGCACGGAAACAACATTTTATGTTATTGCCGTCTATTTCGGTTCTGTAGGAATTAAAAACACGCGCCACGCATTGCCCGCCGGTTTAATTGCAGACTTTTTCGGTAT
>CAYXEE010000024.1:0-15015 GCA_964463935.1 uncultured Chitinophagaceae bacterium
TTGGAATATTTCCCTCGTATCCGGGGTTTCTCCAATCAACTCTTCTGCTTGAAGAAATTATTGATCCAATTTGAGCCATTGATAAATTGAGTAAAATTATTGTGGTAAAAAATAATTTGTATAAATTCTTCATTAAAATCCTCCGATATTTTGGTCAAGTGTAAATTAAACCATCTTAAATTAATCAAAGTGTTTTTTGAGTGCTTTAGAATCTAACTTGAACTATATGAATAGAATATTCTCCAAAGGAAGAATAGTCAGAACTTTTAGGAAAGAATTGTATCCCCGATAGGTTTTTTGTTCCCGAAGTATTTAGAGATAAATGATAACCTATAATTTCACCCACAATACTTCCCGCAACAATATAGTAACCTGAGTTTGTCTGGGTACTTAACATTGGTAAAGATACTATTGCGCCCAAAATGCCTCCGGTTAAAGAGCTTATGTAGTTGTAATCTCCATAAAAATACTTCCCAACAAGTGATACTCCAAAAGATGAACATATAAACCAACTTCCGACAGCAACAGGTGATATTTTTGTATGTGGCTTTTGAAAAGAATTAAATGCAAGAATTCCCACACCCAATCCACCTACGGTTTGTGATGTAATCTTTAGTGTTCCCATCAAAAAATCTTTGTTAGATGTTTTGTTTTGATAAGAACTATCTGTTTGCGCATGTATAAATTGAATTAACATGAACATTGTTGTTATTAATATTTTTCTATATTTCATAAATTGATCTCCTTATTAATAAATAATGTTTTAATATATCTAAAATTCTCAATCTAAATTTTTATCAATTTACCACCATAGTGAAAAACCCGGGACGTTTTGGTTCTTTTGCAAGCTTCGACAAGAGTGCGAAATTGTGCGGAAATTGCTTTTCAAAAAAGAAAAAATGTGCGTTGGCAGTTGTTGAATATTTTTCCTTCTGTTCATTTTGTTATTTCCTTTTCAGTGTTGCTGCAATGCTGTATAATGGACTCGTTGGCTTGGGTTATAAAAAACACTATTGTTTAGACCGTGGACATGATAAATTTGTTCGTGGTCATTCACATATTAGTAACATTGAGAGTTTTTTGGTGATTTGCAAAAACTCTTTAATGAAATTCAAAGGAATGAACAAGAAAACCTTTTTCTTACAGTTGAAAGAAACTGAATTTCATCTCAACCATTGTAAAGAAAGTTTGTCCAAATTGTTCCTTGCACATTTCAAAAAATACACTACAAACTAGTCATTTCCATATGTTTATTCATTTTATGGAAGCACCGTTGCTCCCATTAAAAATTTATCAACAGCTTTTGCCGCTTTACGTCCTTCGCTGATTGCCCACACAACAAGCGATTGACCGCGCCGCATATCTCCTGCGGAAAAAATTCCGTCAACAGAACTCATATAATTTGCATCGGTTGAAACATTTCCCCGCGAATCAATCGCCATCCCAAGTTCATCAAGCAATCCATTTTTTGTGGGACCTGTAAAACCCATTGCGATTAAAACCAAATCAACATCCAGCGTAAATTCTGAACCGGCAATCGGAGTAAAACTTGGCGGCGGACCGACGCGAACGGCGTGAAGTTTTTTCACATTGCCGAATTCATCCCCTTCAAATTTTGTTGTGGCAATCGCCCAATCGCGAATCCCTCCTTCTTCGTGCGAACTTTCCGTGCGCAATTGAAGAGGCCACGCGGGCCACGGCGTTGAAGCGGCGCGTTCCAGCGGCGGTTTCGGCATAATTTCAAATTGATGCACAGATTTTGCTTTCTGACGCAGGCTTGTTCCCAGACAATCTGCGCCGGTATCGCCGCCGCCAATGATAACAACGCGCTTTCCTGTTGCGAGAATTTCTTTTGACGGATCGAGTTTGTCTCCGGCATTTCTTTTATTTTGCTGCGGAAGAAATTCCATTGCAAAGCGAATTCCTTTAAATTCTCTTCCCGGCACATTTAAATTGCGCGGAGATTCAGAACCGCCGCACAATACAATTGCATCGTACGAGCGTTTAATTTCATCTGCAGAAATATTTACGCCGACATTTGTCTTTGTTGTAAAAACAATTCCTTCTGCCTGCATCAATTCAATGCGGCGGTCGAGCAAATGTTTTTCAAATTTAAAATCAGGAATTCCGTACCGAAGCAGTCCGCCGATGCGGTCATTTTTTTCATATACAGTAACGCGATGCCCTGCACGGTTTAATTGCTGCGCCGCCGCCAATCCCGAAGGACCTGAACCGATTACAGCAACTGTTTTTCCCGTTCGTTTTTTCGGCGGTTCAGGTTTTATCCAGCCATTGTGAAATGCGGTTTCAATAATTGTCCGTTCAATTACTTTTATTGTAACGGGCGGCTCGTTAATTCCCAAAACGCACGATGCTTCACACGGCGCGGGACAAACATTGCCGGTAAATTCGGGAAAATTATTTGTGGAGTGAAGAATACGAACCGCTTCTTCCCAGCGATTTTTGTACACAAGGTCGTTCCAATGCGGAATAATATTATTGACAGGACATCCGGTTTGACAGAATGGAATTCCGCAATCCATACAACGCGCGCCCTGCGTTTGTACTTTTTCTAACTCAAACGGCGCGTACACATCATTGTAATCATTAACTCGTTCTTCTACCATTCTGCGCGAAGGAACTTCTCTCTTAAATTCCATAAATCCGGTCGGCTTACCCATGAACAACCTCCCTCGCTTCTCTGCTGCTGCTTTCTACTTCAACTTTTTTTGCGCGTTGAATTGCAATGCCAAGTACGCGTTTGTAATCTTGCGGAAAAACTTTTACAAATTTTTGCGAATAATTTTTCCATTGATTGAGAAGTAACGCGCCGCGCTGGCTTCCGGTATAATCAACATGTTTTTTAATCAAACGCTGAACAAGAATTTCGTCGTCTTCATTCAATTCGTCAAGATCAACCATTGTTTTGTTGCACATTCGTTCTTTGAACTCGCCGTTTTCATCCAGAACAAATGCAAATCCGCCGGACATACCTGCGGCGAAATTTTTTCCCGTGCTTCCGAGAATAACAACAATTCCGTTGGTCATATATTCGCATCCATTTGCGCCGACAGATTCTACAACAACCGTTGCGCCAGAATTTCTTACAGCAAAACGTTCGCCCGCTTTTCCGCCGAAGTATGCTTCGCCGCTTGTTGCGCCGTACAGCACAACGTTGCCGACAATGGAATTTTCTTCCGGCAGGAATTTAGAATTCTTCGGCGGATAAATAATTATTTTTCCGCCGGACAATCCTTTGCCGACGTAATCATTTGCATCGCCTTCTAATTTCAGCGTTACGCCTTTTGAAAGAAACGCGCCGAAACTCTGTCCCGCGGAACCGTTAAAATTAATTTTTATCGTATTTTCCGGCAAACCTTCCGAACCGTAATAGCGAGCGATTCTTCCGCTTAACAATGTTCCGACCGTGCGATGAATATTTCGAATCGGCAGAGAAAATTCGACCGGTTTCTTTTCTTCCAGCGCATCTTTAGCTTTTTCGAGCAGCTGATAGTCAATTGCCTCTTTGATTCCGTGATCCTGCGGAATTAAACATCTCCGTCCAATTCGCAACGGAACAGTCGGCTGATGTAAAATTGAAGAAAGATCAATTCCTTTTGCTTTCCAATGATCAATTCCTTCGCGCAGATGAAGCATATCAACTCTGCCGATCATTTCATCAATTGTGCGGAATCCGAGTTTCGCCATTATTTCACGAACTTCATCCGCAACAAAAAATAAATAATTGATGACGTGTTCCGGCGTTCCGGTAAATTTCTTTCGCAGTTCTTCATCTTGCGTTGCAATTCCGACGGGACAAGTATTTAAATGACATTTGCGCATCATAATGCATCCCATTGCAATCAATGGAATTGTTGCAAAACCAAATTCTTCTGCGCCAAGCAGCGCGGCGATAGCAACATCGCGTCCGGTTTGTAATTTTCCGTCCGTTTGAATACGAACACGGCTGCGCAAATCGTTCATTACAAGAACTTGCTGAGTTTCTGCAAGCCCAAGTTCCCACGGAACGCCCGCGTGTTTAATAGAAGTAAGCGGAGAAGCCCCGGTTCCTCCGTTATCGCCGCTGATGAGAATCATATCCGCATGCGCTTTCGCAACGCCGGCGGCAACCGTGCCGACTCCGACTTCTGAAACAAGTTTTACGGAAATTCGCGCATTCGGATTTACATTTTTCAAATCGTAAATCAGTTGCGCAAGATCTTCAATAGAATAAATATCGTGATGCGGCGGCGGCGAAATTAAACCGACTCCTGCAATCGAATGACGTGTTTTTGCAATAATTGCATCAACTTTGTGTCCCGGAAGTTGACCTCCTTCTCCCGGTTTTGCGCCTTGTGCAACTTTAATTTGAATTTCATCAGCGTTCACAAGATAATTTGCTGTTACGCCAAATCTGCCGGATGCAACTTGTTTTACAGCGCTTCTTCGTAAATTTCCATTTGCATCGGAACGGAAGCGCTCTTCATCTTCGCCCCCCTCTCCGGTGTTAGATTTTCCGCCCACGCGATTCATTGCAATGGCAAGTGTTTCGTGCGCTTCTTTGCTGATTGAACCGAACGACATTGCTCCCGTTACGAATCGTTTAACAATATTTTTTGCCGGCTCAACATCTTCAATCTTTACGCTTCGTGTTCCTTCTTTAAATTCCAGCATTCCGCGAAGTGAAAACAATTCTTTATTTTGATTGTTGATGATCTCAGAAAATTCTTTGAATGTTTTGAAATCATTCTTCCGCACCGATTGCTGCAATTTTGTAATGGTTGCAGGATTGATAAGATGACGCTCGCCGTTAACTCTGTAATGATAATTTCCACCAAGATCAAGTTCCGTATCTGCCTGCGAAACAGCGCGATAAGCGTATTCGTGTTTCATTCGCGCTTCTTCTACAATTACATCTAAGCCGATTCCTTCAACGCGCGACGGCGTTCCGGTAAAATATTTTTCTACAAGATTTTTGTTTAATCCGATTGCTTCAAAAATTTGCGCGCCGCGGTAACTTTGCAATGTTGAAATTCCCATTTTGGAAAATACTTTCAACAAACCTTTGCCGACTGCTTTTTTGTAATTTTTCAGCGCGTATTCAACGGCGATGTGATCGGGCAATCGTTTTTTGTTTGCAAGGTCTTCTAATGTTTCAATTGCGAGATACGGATTTACTGCGCTTGCGCCGTAACCGATAAGTAAGCAGAAATGCATTACTTCGCGCGGCTCTCCTGATTCTACAACAAGTGCAACCTGTGTGCGTGTTTTTTCACGCACCAAATGATTGTGGACCGCAGTTAACGCAAGCAATGCGGGAATCGGCGCATATTCTTCGTCTATTCCTCTATCCGATAAAATTAAAATTGTATAACCGGATTCAATTGCAAGCGAAGCGCGTCTGCATAAACCGGTTAACGCGCGCTCTAATTCTTTTTCTCCGCCGTTCACGCGGAACAAAGTCGGCAGCGTTGTTGCAAGAAAATCTCCCCACGAAACGCGGCGCAATTTTTCCAAATCGTGATTTGTTAACATTGGATGCGGCAATTTTAAAGTGTGGCAGTGCTGCGGCGTTTCTTCAAGAATATTTCTTTCCGTTCCGATGTAACTCGTAAGCGACATAACAAATTCTTCGCGAATCGGATCAATCGGCGGATTTGTTACTTGCGCAAACAATTGACGAAAATAATTAAACAGCGTTTGCGGTTTATCGGATAAACATGCCAGCGGCGTATCTGTTCCCATCGAGCCAATCGCTTCTTCTCCGTTTACAGCCATCGGCGAAACAATCATTCGAATATCTTCATCTGTATATCCGAACATTCGCTGACGCAAAACAATATCTTCGGAATGAAGCGTATGCGCACGATTCGGTTCCGGTAATTGGTCTATCGTAATTTGATTTTCTTTTATCCACTGTTCGTACGGCTGGCGTGCGCTTAATTCTGCTTTCAATTCTTCATCGGGAATAACGCGCTGCTTTTCCAAATCAACAAGAAGCATTTTTCCCGGTTCAAGTCTTCCTTTCTGTTTTACGCGCTCCGGCTCAATCTGCAGTACGCCGACTTCCGACGCCATAATCAATAAGCCGTCGTGCGTTTCAATATATCGCGCAGGACGAAGTCCGTTTCTATCAAGCGTTGCGCCTATAACTTTTCCATCGGTGAATGCAACCGCCGCCGGTCCATCCCACGGCTCCATTAACGAAGCGTGATATTCATAAAATGCTTTTTTCTCCGGCGGCATTGTACCATCGTGATCCCACGCTTCGGGAATCAACATCGCCATAACGTGCGGCAAACTTCTTCCTGCGTGATACAATAATTCCACAGCGTTATCAAGTGCGGCAGAATCGCTTCCGTTCGGTTGAATGATGGGAAATATTTTTTTGATATCGTCGCCGAATAAATTTGATTTCAATACAGATTGACGCGCGTGCATCCAAATAACATTGCCGCGCATTGTATTTATTTCGCCGTTATGACTGATAAATCTAAATGGATGTGCGAGCTGCCAATTCGGAAGCGTGTTTGTTGAAAACCGCTGATGCACCAGACAGAACGCGCTTGTTGTATCCAAATCGGAAAGTTCGCTGTAAAATTGTTCAATCTGCGGAGCAAGAAGTAAACCTTTGTAAATAATTACGCGTGAAGAAAGCGACGGAATGTAGAAAAAGTTTTTTTCTTTTATATCGGAATTAAAAATTTCTGCTTCAGCGCGTTTGCGGATAACATATAATTTTCGTTCAAACTGCTCGCTGCTTAATTCGTTTTCTTTGCCTATAAAAATTTGTTCAATGTACGGCTGTGATGCGCGCGCAATTCTTCCAATTGCATCTGCGCCGACCGGCGTATCGCGCCAGCCGAGAACACGCAATCCTTCTTCGCGGACTATGCGTTCTAATATTCCCTCGCACACCAAGCGCGGAGTCTGTTCTACGGGAAGAAAAACCATTCCTACGCCGTATTCGCCCGCTTGCGGAAGATTTATTCCGAGCGCGGAACATTCTCTTGCAAAAAATTTGTGAGGAATTTGAATTGTAATTCCCGCTCCGTCTCCCGTTTCAACATCGCATCCGCACGCGCCGCGATGCGTAAGATTGATGAGAATTTCAATTCCTTTGGAAATTATATCGTGAGATTTTTCACCTTTTATATTCACAATAAAACCGATGCCGCACGCATCGTGTTCAAACTGCGGATTGTATAAAGGAAAATTTTTTGTTAGTTCTTCGTTCATTAAATTTTTATTTCCTCGTGAAAAATTATTTTGCTTATTTGTATTACATCTCTCCGACAAATTCTCTTTTTAACGCAACGCGCCCAGTGCGCGCAATTTCTTTTATGTGATACGGTTTCAGCATTTTAACTATCGCGTCAATTTTTTGTCCGCTGCCGACCGCTTCTACGGTAACAGTTTTATGACTGATATCAATTATTTTTCCCTGAAATATTTCTACAACCTGCATTATTTCCGGACGAGTTTTTTCGTTGGTATTTACTTTTATCAGCGCAAGCTCGCGCTCCATAAATACATCGTATGTTAAATCAACAACTTTTAACGTGTTGATGAGTTTGTTCAGTTGTTTTATTATTTGTTCAATTATTTCGTCGTCCCCTTTGGTAACAATCGTCATTCGAGAAACGCTCGAATCTTCCGTTGGTCCAACCGTCATGCTGTCAAGATTGTATCCTTTAGCAGAAAATAGTCCTGCAATTCTATTCAGCGCGCCGAATTTATTTTCTACAAGAAGAGAAATAGTATGTTTTTTGTGCAATTGCTCTGCTGCTGCTTGTGCTGCGTCCATTGTTTTATCCTTTGCTTACTGTTACAAGTTCTAATTCTTCCGGCAGTTCTTTTTCCTCTCCTTCTTGTTTTTCATCGTCCGGCACATCAATAATTTCATTATATGTTTGTCCCGCAGGAATCATTGGATATACGTTTTCTTCTTTTACAACTTTGAATTCTGCAATTACGGGACCATTTGCGGCAAGAACTTTTTTTAACACATCTTCAACTTCGTTGGTATGCGAAGCGCGGAATCCCGGAAGTCCGTACGCCTCGGCAAGTTTAACATAATCTGGTCCGGTCATTTCAACATGAGAGTACCGCTTTCTCCAAAACAATTGCTGCCATTGGCGCACCATTCCGAGATAACCGTTATTTAAAATAATTATTTTTACAGGAATATTATTTTGCGCAATGGTTGCAAGTTCTTGAATGTTCATTTGTATTCCGCCGTCTCCGCTGATGGAAATTATAGGAATATCATTCCGCGCAAACGCTGCGCCCATTGCCGCGGGAAGCGAAAATCCCATTGTGCCGAGTCCGCCGGATGTTAAATGCGTGCGCGGCAGTTGATAATTAAAAAATTGCGCCATCCACATTTGATGCTGACCGACGTCGCTCACCATAACGGCATTCCCTTTTGTTAATTCAGAAAGCTTCTGAATAACGTGCTGCATGCGAATCAGTTTTCCATTTTTAAATCGAAGCGGATGCTCTTCTTTCCAATTTTTAATTGTGCGAATCCAATCTTTTGTATCTAACGCCGCAACCATTGGAATCATTTGCTGCAACACTTTTTTTACGTCTCCGACAATCGGAACATCAACTTTTACATTTTTGCTTATGTTTGTCGGATCAATATCGATGTGTATTTTTTTTGCTTCCGGCGCAAACGCATCGGTCTTTCCTGTTACGCGATCGTCAAATCTTGCGCCGACTGCAATCAGCAAATCTGAATAATGTACGGCAGAATTTGAATACCACGTTCCATGCATTCCAAGCATACCGAGCGAAAGTTCGTCCGATTCTGGAAACGCGCCGAGTCCATGAAGCGTTGTTGTTACAGGAATTTTTGTTTTGCGCGCAAACTTTGTTAATTCATCCGCTGCATTCGCAAGAATTGCGCCGCCGCCGACATACAACACCGGACGTTTTGCTTTTGCGATAAGCGCAACGGCTTTATCTAATTGCTTTTGGTGTCCTTCTTGCGGAGGATCGTATGTTCGTAATTTTATATTTTTGGGATAGGAGAAAATAGTTTTTG
This sequence comes from uncultured Chitinophagaceae bacterium, assembly GCA_964463935.1. Classification (GTDB taxonomy): domain Bacteria; phylum Bacteroidota; class Ignavibacteria; order UBA10030; family UBA8401; genus JACFMZ01. The sequence continues at coordinate 9,053 of CAYXEE010000024.1, forward strand.
CCGCAAGCACATCTTTTGGAAGATCTACAAGCACCGGACCGGGTCTTCCGGTTGATGCAACATAAAATGCTTCTTTAATAATCGACGCAAGTTCGTTTACATCGCGCACAAGATAATTGTGTTTTGTTATCGGTCGCGTTATGCCGACAATATCCGCCTCTTGAAATGCGTCGTTGCCGATAAGTTTCAATGCGACCTGTCCGGTAAACACAACAATCGGAATGGAATCCATATACGCATCGGCAATTCCTGTTACCGTGTTTGTTGCGCCGGGACCGGAAGTTACAAGCGCAACACCGGTTCGTCCGCTTGCTTTGGCATACCCTTCGGCAGCGTGAACTGCCCCTTGTTCGTGCCGCGTAAGAATATGTTTAATATCCGAAACGTCGTGAAGCACGTCGTAAATTCCAATCACAACTCCGCCGGGATATCCGAACATTACTTCAACGCCTTCTTCAATAAGAGAGCGGACGAAGATTTCTGCGCCTGTCATTAATTTTTGTGAAGAGTTCTGTTGCGTCATACAATCACCTTGTGAAATTTAAAATTCAAAAAATTAGTAATCCTCGTTTCCAGAGGTTACGCCCTGAATTCACATTTCAATTGATGTTGCGTTGACTGATGTTGTTATCTGATATGTGCGGGAGTAACCTCTGCGTTTCTTAGCCGATTAGCGTTAGGCGTAGAATCGCAAATGTAATTCCCACTAGAATAATAATTCCGACAATAGGAAGGAGAGATACAGATGCCTCCGCGACACGAATGCGTGTTCGCGGGTATAAGCGTTCTGTATAAAATCTTTTTGCGGACATTGTTTTGTGGTTTTTTGTTTATTGTGCTGCTTAACTACACTCATACAAGATAAAAAAATATGTACTGATGTCAAGATAAATTTTTCGTATCTTGTAAAAAATTTTTTATTTTTATGATTTCACAACAACACGATACGATTGCAGCGCTTGCAACTCCGGTGGGAATCGGCGGTATATCCGTTATTAGAGTTTCGGGCGAATCCGCAATTGAACAAACGGAAAAAATATTTTTTTCTTCGGCAAAACTTTCCAGCGCAGAATCGCACACGGCGCATTACGGCACGGTAAAAAATTTAGAGCGCGAAATTGTTGATACTGTTCTCGTTTCTCTTTTTAGAAATCCGAATTCATACACCGGCGAAGATGTTTGCGAGATAAGCTGTCACGGCGGATATTTTGTTTCGCAAAATATTTTGCAGCTTCTATTCCATAACGGAGTAAGACCCGCAAACGCCGGCGAGTTTACGCTCAGAGCTTTTCTAAACGGAAAACTTGATCTCGCTCAAGCCGAAGCCGTTGCAGATATTATTCATGCAAAATCTTCTAAATCGCACAAGACTTCTGTTGAACAATTAACCGGAAGATTATCCCGCTATACAGAATCTCTGCGCAAAGAAATTTTGGATATTTGTTCGCTCTTGGAGTTGGAACTCGATTTTTCGCAAGAAGGAATTGAGCTTGCAGACAAACACGTTGCCATTGAGAAACTTTCTGCAATTGTAACGAAACTAAATTCACTCATCGCCACATATAACAACGGCAAACACATGCGCGAAGGTGTGAGGGTTGCCTTAGTGGGAAAACCAAATGCCGGAAAATCCAGTTTGATGAATGCATTGTTGAAAGAGGAGAGGGCGATTGTCAGCGAAATTCCCGGAACAACACGCGATACAATTGAAGAAACGTTAATTATTGATGGACTTGAATTTATATTTACAGATACCGCCGGATTACGTGAATCGGGAGACATTATTGAGCAGGAGGGAATCAGGCGAACTTCTTCAACTGTTCAAAGCTCGGATATTGTTGCTGTGGTAATAGATTCTTCATTAGAAATTACTGAAAAAGATGCGGCTCTCTATAAAAACGTGGAAAATCTGCTTCCGGACGGAGCGCAAAAAATTTATATTTTCAATAAGACAGATATTAAATCTACGCAGTTTGAACAATCTTGTGCATTTATTAAACATCCAGCGGTTGCTATTTCATGTAAAAGCGGAGAGGGAATTTCCCAATTAGTAACGCTGCTGAAAGATATCGCGCTTCCAAATTATGATTCTACCGCAGAATCAATCACAGTAAACAATCTTCGCCACAAAATTGCTCTTGAAAACGCCGTCAAAGGAATTGAAATGGCAATTCAATCGTTACAGAACAATATGAGCGACGATTTTGTTGCCGTTGACCTGCGCACGGGTATAGATTACCTTGGAGAAATTATCGGCGTAACTACGCCGGACGATATTTTGAATAATATTTTTGCAAGTTTTTGTATCGGAAAGTAAAACGTTTCACGTGAAACATTATGATTGTTAAAACGCCAAAACCTTTTTATGATGTTATTGTAGTGGGCGGAGGGCATGCTGGAATTGAAGCATCGCTTGCCGCCGCGCGAATGAATTGTTCCGCGCTGTTAATTTCTCTTAAAGCTAATGCCATTGGAAGAATGTCTTGCAACCCGGCAATTGGCGGTACTGCAAAGGGACATTTAGTACGAGAGATTGACGCGCTCGGCGGAGAGATGGGGAAGATTGCCGACTCGACCGGAATTCAATTTAAGATGCTCAATACTTCTAAAGGTCCTGCCGTATGGTCGCCTCGCTGCCAGAGCGATAGAGAATGGTATTCGCGCGATGCGCAACTTCGTGTAACTTATCAATCCGGTTTGGATGTTTTGGAAGATTCCGTTGCAGATATTTTGGTAGAAAACGAAACTGTTCGCGGCGTTGTTACATTTCAAAAATTTACAATCAACTGCGCATCGCTTGTTCTTTGCGCCGGAACATTTCTTAACGGCTTAATGCACACCGGGGAGAAGCATCGCAGCGGCGGAAGATTCGGCGAAGCTCCAGCGCGCGGCGTTACCGAAAGCCTTGTTTCTCTCGGCTTTATTTCCGGCAGATTAAAAACAGGAACTCCTCCGCGAATTGATTTGAATAGCATAGACTTGTCCAAAACAGAAATACAGGGAAGCGATGACCCGCCGATTCCATTTTCTTTTTCAACAGAACAAATTACCAATCGGTTAATACCGATGTACCTTACATACACAAATCCCGCTACGCATAAAATTTTAGAAAAAGGTTTTGACCGTTCTCCAATGTTCACCGGAAGAATAAAAGGAATTGGACCGCGATACTGTCCTTCCATTGAAGATAAAATTTTTCGCTTTGCAGAACGGGAGCGGCATCAAATTTTTCTTGAGCCGGAAGGTTACGATACAAATGTTGTTTATGTAAACGGATACTCTACAAGTCTGCCGGAAGAAATTCAGTATGAAGGATTGCGAACAATCGCCGGACTGGAAAATGTAAAAATGATTCGCCCCGGATACGCCGTTGAATACGATTATTTTCCTCCGCATCAATTGAAACATACGCTTGAAACAAAAAAAATTGCGGGATTATTTTTTGCCGGACAAATAAATGGAACTTCCGGGTATGAAGAAGCGGCTGGGCAGGGACTAATTGCCGGAATTAACGCCGCGCTAAAAATTCAAAAACAAAATCCGCTGATATTAAAACGTAGCGAAGCATACATCGGCGTTATGATTGACGATCTTATCAACAAATCTACCGATGAGCCGTACAGAATGTTTACTTCGCGCGCGGAGTATCGGCTGCTGCTTCGGCAGGACAATGCAGATAGAAGATTGATGCGAATAGGAAATGAAATTGGATTGATTTCAAAAGAAATGATAGAGCAATTAGATGAAAAGGAAGAATTGATTTCTGAAACTATAAAATTTTTTGAGAGCAAAACAATTTCTCCCGCGCTTATCAATCCTATTTTAGAATCAAAACAAGAAACGCCCATTACCGAAAATGATTTTCTTACAAAAATATTACGCCGTTCCAATATTACTATTCAAGATATTGTAAACGCCGTTGACGACGCAGAAATTCAATCTGTGAAAAATAGAGGCGGCGTTTTACAACAGGTTGAGATTGATGTAAAATATGCCGGATACATTCATCGGCAGAACGAACAGATTGAGCGATTTGATAAATTTGAAGAATATTTAATCCCCGAAAATTTTGATTACAAAAAAATATCATCTATGAGCGCGGAAGGAAGGGAGCGGCTCAGCAAAATCCGCCCGCGTTCAATCGGACAGGCATCGAGAATTGCAGGCGTAACAAACGCAGATGTTTCTGTGCTAAGTATTTTTTTGAAACAAATTGAAAAACAAAAATAAAAAGTACTCGCGCAAAGACGCCAAGAAGCAAAGAATTTTTTTGCGGCTTAACGACTTCGCGGCATTGCGAGAAAAACTTACACGTTTCACGTGAAACATTATGACAAACGAAGAACTCTGGCTTTATACGCTTTGTACAAAAAACAACTTGCCAATAACGGATATACGGCTACGGAAACTTTCCGAATTCAAATTCTTGCTGTTGGAGTGGAATAAAAAAATAAATCTTATTTCGCGGAAAAACGAAGAAAATCTCTGGAAGGGACATATCGCCCTTTCGCTAACGCCGCTGTTTAAAATTTCGTTTCCTGTTGGCGCAAAAATTTTAGATTTGGGGACAGGGGGCGGATTTCCCGGAATTCCGCTTGCGATAATGCTTCCTCATAATTCCTTTTTACTTTTAGATTCTACGCAGAAAAAGATTAACGCCGTTCAATCAATGGCGGAATCTCTTGCATTAAAAAATGTAAAAACAATCTGGGGAAGAGCCGAAGAGTTGCAAAAGCAAAAAAATATTGCCGCTGCGTTTGATGCGGTTGTTGCGCGCTCGGTAAGCAATCTTACAAATCTTGTGGAATGGGGAATTCCTTTTCTTAAAAAAGAAATGGCGAACAATGAAAAATTAAAACAAGTAGAAAACAAAATTCTTATTGATAAGCCGTCGTTAATAACTTTTAAGGGAATGGAAATCGACGAAGAAGAAAAAGAAATGAAATTGAAATATAAAAACATTCAATCGCAAAGCATTCCTTTAATCTTTAACGGAAACGAGGAATTTGAAAACTTAGATAAAAAACTTGTTCTTCTCCGCCAAAAGTAAAAATTGATACTTTGCCTTTTATTAAAAATGTATATACATTAGTATATACATTTAACATCTCCGCATTCGGCGTCTCCATCGGTTTGCGAGTATTTGATTTTTTTAAGCTCGCTTAACCGCAAATCACAAAGTGACGACATGGCCGGCGGCAAAGAATTGTTTTATGTGCAATAATTACACGGAGGGAAATATTATGCAGACGGCGAAAATTTTTCAAAACGGCGGAAGCCAAGCGGTTCGGCTGCCGAAAAATTTACGATTTAAAACGGACGAAGTGTTTGTAAAAGATATGGGGGGTATTGTAATGTTAATACCAAAAGATGATCCGTGGAAACCATTTAATGATAGTCTTGGCAAGATACCGGATTTAAAGCGTCCCGAACGATCAAAAAGGCGCAGGGAAATTAAATTATGAAGTATCTAATAGATACTAACATCTGTATCTATTTACTCAAAAACAGGGATGAAGAATTACGCCACAAATTTAATTCTCTTCCGACTGAAGAATTTGCGGTTTCGGTAATTACTCTTGCGGAATTAGAATATGGGATAAACAACAGCAACCGCAAAGAAGAAAATAGAATTGTTATGACGCAATTTCTTTCAAAATTTACTGTGCTTCAGTTTAATGAAGAAGATGCTCGCGCATACGGTTACATAGAATCGCAGCAGCGAAAATCCAGCGAACCGATCGGCGAATTTGATACTCTTATCGCGGCGCAGGCAATGAGCAGAAATTTAATTCTTTTGACAAACGATAAACATTTTTCGCGCATCGGCGGGCTGAAAACAGAAAATTGGATAAAGAAATAATGCCCCCTGTTTCTTGTTTGAAAAAGAAATAAGCGATACCTATATTTAACTGGGTGTTGAAAAACTCTTTTAGTTAGCCACGAATCACACGAATTACAGA